>CAZCIE010000008.1:0-13642 GCA_964498955.1 uncultured Saccharimonas sp. (SeqCode)
GTATCTTGGGCTTGATGGTGCTAGTTCGCTAGCGATGGTTAAATTATTTGATCGAAAAAACAAGATTAGCAAGCAGGATTTTGATGCTCAAGCAACCGAGATTTTTGGTGACCAGGCAAAGGCTGGGCTTGAAAAAGTTGATAAGTTGCTGCTAGCTAAAACAATGGCTGACTTGCCAGCGCAAATTCGCGAAAGTTCGATTGTAACCGAAATCCAAGGTCTATTTACTTTGCTTGAACGGGCTGGCATCAAAAATCTAACCTTCGATATTACGTTAATGCGCGGGTTCGATTATTACACTGGCATGGTGTTTGAAATTAATGATACTGACCTCGACAACAGTCGCGCCTTGTTTGGCGGTGGTCGCTATGATGGGCTAGTCGGATTATTTGGGGTCGAACCAATCTCGGCCGTAGGTGTTGCGCCAGGTGGAACAACTATGGAAGAATTTTTAAAGGGTCACGATTTGTTGCCACAATTGCATTCGACAACTGACTTGTATATCGCGACACTAGGTGATGTAGCGCGAGAGTCAAACAAATTAGCCCAAGAGCTGCGTGCGGGCGGCGTTAACGTCGAATTGGACTTATCTGGCCGTAAGTTAGACAAGCAAATCAAGATAGCGTTGAAAAAGGATATTCCGTACATGTTGTTTATTGGTGAGGACGAAGTTAAGTCGGGGTTGTATGCAGTCAAGGATATGAAAAAGTCTGAAGAATATAAACTAAATATTGCCGATATTGTCGGTTTAATTGTTAAAAAATAAAGGAGTAGATATGAAATCATCTGTTAAATATGAAACAGAAACAAAAGTAAAATTAACTGTAACAGTTGACGCCGAAGAGCTGGCCATTGCCGAACAAGTGGCTGTTTCAAAATTATCAAAAGAAGTTAAAGTCCCAGGTTTTCGAAAAGGCAAAGCACCAGCAGCGGTTGTGGCCAAATCAATTGATCCAAATAAATTACAAGATGAAACAATCAATAATGCACTTAGCAAAGCGGTCGCTGAAGCATTTATCAGTAATGACTTACAGGCGCTTGAACGTCCAGCTGTGTCGGTAACAAAATTTGTGCCAGGCGATACGCTAGAATTTACTGCAGAAACCGATATTTTACCAAAAGTAAAACTAGGAAACTATAAAAAACTTAAGTATAAGAACGAAAAGGTTGCAGTAAATGAGGCCGAGGTCAATGAAATTATCGAACGAATGCGCAAAGGTTTTGCTGAAAAGGTTGATGTTAAGCGTCCAGCAGCAATTGGCGACGAAGTCACAATTGACTTTGTTGGTAAGCGCGAAAATGTGGCGTTTGACGGCGGTACGGGCAAAGATTATCCATTAACTTTGGGGTCAAATCAGTTTATCCCAGGTTTTGAAGAGGGCATTGTCGGCCACAAAGCCGGCGAGATATTTGACTTGGATTTGAAATTCCCTGCAGATTACGGATCTGCCGAACTAAAAGGCGCAAAAGTTGTATTTACTACTACAATCAAGGCAATTAAGGAGGTTAAGCTGCCAGAATTAACTGACAAATTAGCCGCCAAAGCCGGTCCGTTTAAAACGGTTGCTGAATTAACAGCAGATATCAAACGCGAACTAACTAGTCAAAAAGAACATCAAGCTGGCGAAAAAGCCAAAGATGATTTGGTTAAACAATTGATTGCTGTTAGCAAGGTTCCAGTACCTCAGGTTTTGGTTGATGACCAAAGTAAATCAATCGAACAGGACTTTATTCAAAATTTGTCTTATCAAGGTATCACTTTGGATCAATACTTAGAGAACAAAGGTTTTGAATCCAAAGAAAAATGGATGGAAACGGAAGTCCACGACGTCGCCGTTAAACGTGTTCAGGCCGGATTAGTACTAGCGGAACTGTCAAAGGTAGAAAAGATTACCGCAACTGAAGAAGAAATCGAAAATCACATCAGTATGTTTAAAACCCAGTATGCTAAAAACCCCGAAGCGTTAAAACAATTTGAACAACCACAAGTTCGAAATGATATTACAAATCGACTGTTGACCGAAAAGACAGTTGAGCGACTGCTACAGATAAACAAATAATTTTCAACAATTAAATACGTAGTCACTTTGCCTGCGTTGTTTTGTATTGATTCTTACTACTATTGCAAAACTTGTAGTAGTAGTGTATAATATATATGAATCGCGATGTGCATTATCGCGTAATGGTTAACAAAGGAGGTGGGAATTTGGCAATTTTAGCAACCATGCTAGGGGCATTGTTTAGCACAATGGCAATATACAATTTTGTTGCCTATTGTATTGAGCAACTGTTCCATGTCACACTCTGGATTTAGAAAGAACTCTTTCTCTTTAACGCTCGTTTGCACACGAGCGTTATTTTTTTAAGATAACTATTGACTTAAATAATCTAGTAGTTCACAATGTAAGTAAGAAGTAGTGTAGCTTTGGTTATTTATGTCTTTTTGCGTAGGTGGCACTTCGCATTAGGTCGACCACTGTTAAGGGAATCTTCGGCGCCAAAGAACAACCCTTTTCGCCCGCTATTAAAAAGCGGTAGCGGAGTCTAACAACAATTTAACTAAAATCTCATAAGGAGTAGTATCACCATATGGTAAAAACCAAGCTTAACAAAAAGCGTGTCTTTTTTGATGAAGGGGACATTGCGCTACCACTACCAAACTTAATTGCACATCAACAAGACAGCTGGCGAGAATTTGTCGAGACCGGCCTTGGCGAGATTTTCTCCGAAATTAATCCAATTGATGATTATACTGGTCAAAAATTAGCTTTACGCTTTAAGGAATACGCTTTTCAAAACCCAAAGATTACCGAAAGATATGCCAAAGAGAATAACCTAACTTTTGACGCTCCATTACATGCAAATGTTGAATTAACAAACAAAATTACTGGCGAAATCAAAGAACAAGAAATTTATTTAGGTGATTATCCATGGATGACCGACCGTGGTACATTCATAGTAAATGGTACTGAACGAGTTGTCGTGTCACAGTTAACTCGAAGTGCCGGCGTATTCTTTACAACAGAAAAAGGCGCAAATCGCAATTTTTACGGTGCTAAATTAATTCCTGGACGTGGTGTCTGGCTAGAGATTGAAACCGCAAGCAACGGCGTAATGTATGTCAAGATTGACCGTCGACGTAAATTGCCTGTTACGACACTATTACGAGCCTTGGGATGCAACAAATCATCTGAAATCAAGGCGCTTTTTGACGACATTGATACTGGTGAAATTAAATATATCGATGCAACACTTGATAAAGATCCAGCAAGAGGTCCAAATGAGGCTTTAATTGAAGTTTATAGGCGTTTAAGGCCTGGTGACTTGGCGACAATTGATAACGCCAAGACAATGATTGAACGAATGTTCTTTGATTTCAAACGTTATGATTATAGCCGAGTTGGCCGTTACAAATTGAACCAACGCCTTGGGGTTGAGTTACCAAACAACACAACTAATCGTGTTTTCCAAATGAGTGACTTTATCTCGATTATCAAAGAGGTTATTCGTTTGAATAATACCCAAGAGATTGCTGATGATATTGACTCACTAGCTAACCGCCGAGTCAAATTGGTTGGTGAATTGGTTGCCCGACAGTTTCGTGTAGGAATGCTTCGAATGCAACGAAACGCCATGGATCGTATGAGTATGACTGACATCGAAAACGTTGGCCCAGGTCAACTAATTAATGCTCGACCAGTAGTCGCCGCTGTTCGCGAATTCTTTGCAAGCAGCCAGCTATCACAGCTAATGGATGATACTAATCCTTTGGCCGAATTGTCACATAAACGCCGTCTAAGCTCGATGGGTCCTGGCGGATTATCGCGCGAACGCGCTGGATTTGATGTTCGTGATGCTCACCCAACTCACTATGGCCGAATTTGTGTAGTTGAAACACCAGAAGGCGCCAACGTCGGTTTAGTGCTAAACTTTGCGACCTATGCCCGAGTTAATGAGTATGGTTTTATTGAAACTCCATATTTCAAAGTTGTAAAAGGTAAAGTTACTAAAGAAGTCGTCTATTTGGACGCTGCTGCTGAAGGAAGTGAAGTTATTGCTGACGCATCGGTTAACTTAAATGCTGATGGTTCTTTTGCCGACGAACGAGTTAGTGCTCGTAACGGAATTTTACCAGAACAAGTTGATGCCAGTGAAGTTACCTATATCGATGCTGATCACAAACAGATTTTGGGAGCATCAGCTGCATTAATTCCATTTATCGAAAAAGACCGTGTTGACCGTGCTTTGACAGGTTCTGCCATGCAAAAACAGGCAGTCCCACTGTTAGTTCCAAAAGCACCAACTGTTGGCACTGGTATCGAGGCAGAGATTGCCCAAAATACTAGCCAATTAGTATGTGCCACTGGTGATGGTGAAGTTATTAGGGCGGATGGTGACGAAATCGATGTAAAGTACAAAAATGGCATTGTTAAACATGAAGTTACTCACTTTGTCAAAAGCAATGATGACCGCTCGGTAAACCAAAAGGTTCGTGTTGTTCGTGGCCAAATGGTCAAAAAAGGCGATATATTGATTGAGGGCGCATCTGTTGCAGATGGTGAATTAGCTCTTGGAAGCGACTTGACTGTAGCGTTTATGCCTTGGGGCGGCTACAACATGGACGACGCAATTATATTGTCAAGACGAGTTGTCGAGGATGACACATTGACAAGTATTAACATTAAAGATTTCACTGTTGAGGTTCGCGAAACAAAAATCGGCGACGAAATTGTTACAAGGGATATTCCTAATGTTAGTGAAGAATCTTTACGCCATTTAGATGTTGATGGTATTGTTCAAATCGGATCAGAGGTCAAATCTGGCGACGTACTAGTCGGTAAAATTACTCCAAAAGGCGAACAAGAACTATCAAGTGAGGAAAGATTGCTTCGTGCAATTTTTGGAGAAAAAGCCAAAGATGTCCGTGATACTTCTTTACGTATGAATAATGCTGGTGGCGGTAAGGTTGTCGGAGTTAAAATTTTTAGTCGTGAAAACGGAAATGAGCTTAAGGCCGGCGTTTTGATGCAAGTCCAAATATTTATTGCTCAAATGCGCAAAATTAGTGTTGGTGATAAATTAGCAGGACGACACGGTAACAAGGGTGTTGTCGCCAAGATCATGCCAATCGAAGATATGCCATTTATGGAAGACGGTACTCCGATTGATGTGGTATTAAATCCACTTGGTGTCCCTTCACGTATGAATATAGGACAGTTGTTTGAAACTCATATTGGCATGGCGGCTAAGGCTTTGGGATATAAAGTCGCTACAACTCCTTTCCATGGTATTAGCAACGAAAAAATTGGTGACGAATTAGTAAAAGCTGGATTTGCCCGAGACGGCAAGTTCCAATTATTTGATGGTAGAACAGGTGATGCCTTTGAAGAGCGCACAACTGTTGGTATCATGCATATGATTAAATTACACCACATGGTGTCTGACAAGATCCACGCCCGTTCAACTGGTCCATACACAATGGTTACACAACAACCATTGGGTGGAAAAGCTCAAAATGGCGGTCAGCGATTTGGAGAGATGGAAGTTTGGGCGCTTGAAGCCTATGGTGCTGCTGCTACACTTCAAGAGATGATTACAATCAAATCTGACGATGTTTATGGGCGCGCTAAAGCTTACGAGTCAATTATTAAAGACGAAGCAATTGTTGGTCCAAAGTTACCAGAATCTTTTAATGTTTTGGTAAAAGAGCTTCAAGGTCTAGGACTTCGAGTTGATTTGCTTGATGAGGCCGAAGATGCAACTATTGACGCAGAAGCAATTATCGGTGGGCTAAACGAAGACATAGTTCTACCAAATATCGATAATATCGTTGATGCTGTCCAAGAAGTCGATGATATTGATGAAATTGACGGATTTAGCGAAATCGATGAAATGGAAGATTTAAGTTCTGTCGATGAAATTACGGAAATAGACGATATAAAGGAGGAGGCGTAATATGTCGCGAATAACCGCAACAACTGGGATAGCTGACTTTAACGCTATTCGCTTAACTGTCGCTAGTGCCGAAGATATCCTTAAATGGAGCAACGGCGAAGTAACAAAACCTGAAACAATTAATTACCGAACTCAAAAACCAGAACGTGACGGTCTGTTTTGTGAGCGTATTTTTGGACCAGTTAAAGATATCAACCCACACGATAATAAACTTAAAGGTATTCGAAGCCGCGAAGCTGCAGTTGATAAAAATGGCGAGTTAATTACTAAATCAATTGTTCGACGTGAACGAATGGCTCATATTGCACTTGCAACACCAGTTGCTCACGTCTGGTTTATGCACGGTACACCTAGTGCAATGAGTTTACTACTAGGGATTACTGTCAGGAATCTGGAACGAATTGCATATTTTGCAACGTATGTAATTTTGAAGGCTGAAGATGTCAAACGCGAACAAATGCTAGCTGATTTAGAGGCCGAAACTGAAGCAGGACGCGCTGCCATCAAAATTCGTTACGAACGCGAAGCTGGTGATGAGAACGCTGATGTTAAAGCACTTGCTACGGCCCAATCAAAAGAGTTGGAAGAGTTAAATGACAGTTATATTATTAAAAAAGCCCAACTAGATAGCTTGGTTAAAGGTGCGTTGATAAGTGAAGTCGATTACCGAAATCTTCCTGAAGAATATGAAGAGCTAATTACTGTCGGAATGGGCGGCGCTGCACTCAAGGTCCTACTTGACGAGATTAACTTACCAGAACTAATTACTAAATTATCCGAAGAAGTTGCAGGTGCTAAAGGCCAGCGTCAAAAGAAGCTGTTAAAGCGTCTAAAAATGCTTGAAGGAATGGAAGTAGCCGGAATTAAGCCAAGCAGCTTAGTATTGACAGTACTACCAGTTATTCCTCCAGATCTTCGCCCAATGGTCGTCTTGACCGGTGGACGATTCGCAACTAGTGACTTAAATGACTTGTACCGACGTGTTATCAACCGAAACAACCGATTGAAAAAGTTGATTAGCCTTAACGCTCCTGAAGTAATTAGACGCAATGAAATGCGTATGTTACAAGAGGCAGTCGATGCGTTAATTGATAATAACGCCGCCAAAGGCAACCGTGCAGTAAATGCAACTGGTGGCCGACGACGACTTAAATCAATCAGTGATATGCTAAAGGGTAAGCAGGGTCGTTTCCGTCAAAATCTATTAGGTAAGCGCGTTGACTATTCTGGACGTTCTGTCATTGTTGTTGGACCAAAGCTTAAAATTAATGAATGTGGATTACCAAAACAGATGGCCCTTGAATTATTTAAGCCGTTTATTATCAGCTGGTTAATCCGTAACGAACACGCCTATAATATCCGAAGCGCTACTCGTTTGATTGAAACTGGTGACGCATTGGTATGGGATGCGCTAGACGCTGTTATCGAAGGCAAATATGTGCTACTTAACCGCGCTCCAACACTTCATCGATTGGGTATTCAAGCTTTCCAGCCAGTACTTGTCGAAGGAAAAGCAATTCAATTGCATCCACTTGTAGCTACTGGTTTTAATGCCGACTACGATGGTGACCAAATGGCAGTGCACTTGCCACTCTCAGATGCCGCACAACGTGAAGCCAGAGAACTAATGAGCGCAACTAACAACTTGCTAAAACCTGCTGATGGTGCGCCAGTGCTAAACATTGGTCAAGACGTAGTTTTGGGCAATTATTACCTTACATACGAAAAGCCAAGTGCCCAAACTAAAGATCGCAAATCTTATAGTTCTATTTATGAAGCCGAGATGGCATATGATGATCATGTTATTCACTTGCAAACTCCTATCAGAATTTTCTATAAGAATGAATTCCGTGAAACAACCTTGGGACGAGTATTCTTTAATGATATATTGCCAGACGATTATCCATTTAACAACTTAATTCAGGATAAAAAGCAGTTGAAAAAGGTGTTGGCAAAGATATTTAACAACTATGGTGCCGAAGAATGTGCGAAAACTGCCGATAAAATGAAAGGCTTAGCCTTTAGATTCGCAACAGTTGCCGCTGTGTCAACTGGTATGGATGATTACGTTCAATTCCCAGAAATCAGCGAATTTGTGGCTGAAGGTGATGCAAAGACTGCGCTGATATCAGAACAGTTTGACCAAGGCTTGATTACAAACGAAGAACGTTACAGCCTAACAATTGCTACATGGCGAGCAGTTGACAAGAAGATTGGTGACTTTTTGCAAGATAAATTGAAAGCAATGGACACCAGTATTTCTGTTATGGTTAACTCTGGTGCTCGTGGTACAATTTCAAACATTAAATGGGCATCTGCGATGATTGGTATTGTGGTGGACTCTAACAACCGCGAAATTGAGCTTCCAATCCGCTCAAACTATAAAGATGGTCTAAGTTCGCTAGAACAATTCGTTCAAACTCGAGGTGCTCGAAAGGGGACAATCGACACTGCGCTAAAGACTGCCGATGCCGGATACTTGACAAGGCGACTTGTTGACGTTTCTCAAGATGTCTTCTCGGTTGAAGATACAGATGGCGATGACGGTGGGTTTGCGATTTATCGTAATGAGACAGAACTTACAATGATAGACTTTGCTAATCGTTTGAATGGACGATATTCGGCCGAAGCTGTACCTGGCTATATCGAAGCCGATACTCTGATTACTCGAGATGTTGCTAATGCGATCGAAAATGATCCTGCAATCGAGTCTGTGAAAATTCAGTCAGTACTGTCTGCTAAAAATCTTCGTGGGATACCTCGAAAGAGCTACGGTATAGATATGTCAACTGGCGTGTTGGTCAGTGCTGATCAGCCAGTTGGTGTCATCGCTGCTCAATCAGTTGGTGAGCCAGGCACGCAGTTAACACTTAAAACTTTCCACTCTGGTGGTGAGGCCGGTGGTGACATTACCCAAGGTTTGCCACGTGTTGAAGAGTTGTTTGAAGCTCGAACACCAAAGGGACAAGCTGTCGTTACAGAAGTTGCAGGACTTGTTGATGTTTGGGAAGATGGCAAAAAGTATATTGTTCAGGTTACCCCAGAAGCCGGCCATGTTGAAAAACTGGCACTTAGTGGCCGAACAGTAGTTGTTAAATCCGGAAGCAGCATAAAAGTTGGTGACGTGTTGGCAACTGGTGAAAGCGAGTCCAAACCACTTACTGCACCGTTTGATGGAGTTGTCGAAGTCGTCAAGGACGAACTAATTTTGGCAGCCAATGCCAGCTCACCAGTTAAATACGAAGTTCCTGGCCACTACCAGTTAATGGTAGCCGCAGGAGACACCGTAGAGGCAGGCGACAGGTTATCTAGTGGTTCACTCAATTTGCACGATTTGATGCGCCTAAAGGGCACAGAAGCCGCTCAGCGCTATATTATCAACGAGATTCTATTCATTTACGCCGCACAAGGTCAAGACGTTGCTGACAAGCACCTCGAGATTATTGTTCGCCAGATGTTTAGTAGAGTCCAGATTGAGGATCCAGGTGACAGTATCTTTGTAACAGGTGATATTGTGTCCAAAGCGTCGGTTGTTGAGGCAAATATGGAACTAGCCGAAGCCGGTAAGTCACTAGTCAGTTATACTCAGTTGCTGCTTGGTATTACGAAAGTTTCGATTTTCTCAGATAGCTTCTTGTCTGCTGCATCATTCCAAGAAACAACGCGTGTTTTGATCAATGCTGCAATTAGCGGACGAATTGATCGCTTGAACGGATTAAAAGAAAACGTTATCATTGGCCGCAAGATTCCAGTTGGAACAGGCGCCAAAGGTTACGAAACCCCAGCTATCGAAGACGAAATTGCGTCAGAGATCGCTGACGACGCCGAATTAACGGCGTAAGAAGTAGAAATACTAAAAAAGACTCTGGTTTAGGTCAGGGTCTTTTTGTGTATAAAAACATCCAAATCTTTGTAATGACTGTCTTTGTAAAGAGTTGGATGACTTACGTCTTGGGTATATTGCTATTTATCTCTTTGTCTGATATAGTGATTAACGAGTTATTGAAGTGGTCAAGATATGCAAAGTCATGGCCGCGACAGAATAAATTATTATCAAACGTGTAGAAGTAAGTGTAATAACTGCTCTACAAAATTTTTATTATTAAAGACAGGAGAATAAATGCCAACAATTAACCAATTAGTTCGCAAGCCGCGCAAAATTGCGGTAAAAAAGTCCAAGTGTCCAGCACTCGGCAAAATACATAATGCGCTTAAAACCCGTTACTTTGAACAAGACGCACCGTTAAAGCGTGGCGTCTGTGTACGTGTAACTACAAAAACACCTAAAAAACCAAACAGTGCCCTTCGTAAAGTTGCTCGTGTTCGTTTGACGAACCAGCAAGAAGTTTGGGCATACATTGGTGGAGAAGGACACAACCTACAAGAACACGCTGTTGTTTTGGTGCGTGGTGGTCGTGTGCCAGACCTTCCAGGTGTACGATATCATATCGTTCGAGGTGCATTAGACTTACAAGGCGTTGCAAAACGCAAAAAAGGCCGCAGCAAATATGGCGCCAAGAAAGAGAGTAAATAACCATGCCACGTAAAACTACAGTTAGCTTACAGCGCAAATTAAATCCAGATCGCAAATACCAAAGCGTTATGGTTCAGCGTTTGATAAATAAATCAATGTTAAGTGGCAAAAAGCAAATTGCCGAGCGTGCAGTGTATGCAGCACTAGAAATTGCTGCAAAAAAATTAAACAGCGAAAACCCACTTGAAGTGTTTGAGAAAGCATTAAAGAATGTTTCACCAGCATACGAAGTTAAATCACGTCGAGTTGGTGGTGCAAATTATCAGATTCCTTTTCCTATTCAAGGTCATCGTCAATTGCACTTTGCTTTTAGTTGGATTGTCCAATCTGCTAGGGCTCGTAAGGGTATGTCATATGCCGCATGTTTGGCAGCCGAAATAATTGATGCTTGTAACGAAACAGGTGGAGCATTCAAGAAAAAAGAAGATACGCATAGAATGGCCGAAGCTAACCGAGCATTTGCTCACTTTGCTAGGGTTTAATAAGGGGGGTTATGGCAGAAAAGAAATATCCATTAGGCGATTTTAGAAATGTGGGAATTATTGCTCACATTGACGCCGGCAAGACAACTACAACTGAAGCGATTTTGTATCGCACAGGCTTATCACACAAAATTGGTTTAGTCCATGAAGGAGCCACCACAACCGACTGGATGGAGCAAGAGCGTGAACGTGGTATCACAATTACATCAGCCGCAGTTACGGCTTTTTGGCGCAACCACAAGATTAATATCATTGATACACCAGGTCACATTGACTTTACAGCTGAAGTCGAACGATCTTTACGAGTCCTTGACGGTGCTGTGACTGTGTTTGATGGCAAAATGGGCGTCGAGGCGCAAAGTGAGACCGTATGGCGACAAGCAAACAAATATGGCGTTCCACGTATCTGTTTTATTAATAAAATCAACCAAACTGGCGGTGATTTTTATAAATCACTTGAATCTATACATCGACGTTTGACAAAGAACGCATTGCCTATTCATTTGCCAATTGGTTTTGAAAAAGAGATTAACGGTGTTATTGATTTAGTTGAAATGAAGTCATATACATACACGGAATATTCTGATCATCAGCTAGTTGAGGGTGAAATCCCTGCTGATATGCTAGAAAAAGCTAAAAATGCTCGAAGCCTGTTGGTTGAGGCCGCTGTAGAGGCAGACGACGAGTTGTTTGAACGATTCTTGGACAAAGGTGAAGAGTCAATCACAATTCCAGAACTAAAAACTGCATTACGTAAACGAGTTTTGGCTGGTGATTTTTACCTAGTGACAGGTGGCGACGGTCGAGGGGTTATTGTCGAAAAAGTTCTAGATTTAATAGTAGATTATTTGCCATCACCACTTGATATAGACGCTATTTGGGGTGTTAACCCAAAAACTGGTGATAAAGTAGAACGCAAACCTGATGAATCCGAGCCTTTGGCCGGACTGGCCTTCAAAGTTGCAACTGACCCATTTGTGGGAAAGTTAATCTTTGTTCGTGTTTATAGCGGCAAAATGACAGCTGGCTCATATGTAATAAATACAACAACTGGTGACAAAGAGCGTATTGGACGAATTGTCCGTATGTTTGCTGATAAGCGTGAAGATATTGAAGAAATTTGTGCAGGTGACATTGCCGCAGTCGTGGGCCTAAAAGGCACATTTACGGGTCATACTTTGGCTGACGTTGCTCATCCAATTGCGCTAGAATCGATTACATTCCCAGAACCACCTGTTTCAATTGCTGTCGAGCCAAAAACAAAGGCTGACCAAGAAAAAATGGGTGTTGCCTTGCAACGTTTAGCTGAAGAAGACCCAACATTCCGAGTCAAGACAGATGAAGAAACTGGCCAAACGATTATGTCAGGAATGGGTGAATTGCACCTTGACATCTTGATCGATCGTATGAAGCGCGAATTTAGTGTTGAAGCTAATATTGGAGAACCACAAGTTGCTTTCCGTGAATCAATCAAAGGCACATCTGATGTCCAAGGTAAACACATCAAGCAATCTGGTGGACGTGGTCAGTATGGTGATGTTTGGATTAAGTTTGAACCAAACGAATCAGGCAAAGGCTTTGAATTTATCGATGCTATCAAGGGTGGTGTAGTGCCGCTAGAGTATCGAAAACCAGTTGAAGTTGGAGTTAAAGAGACACTGGCCGGTGGTGTTATCGCAGGTTATCCTGTAGTAGACGTCAAAGCGACGCTTCATGACGGTAGTTATCATGATGTTGACTCGTCAGAGTTGGCATTCAAGATGGCAGCCCATACAGCTACACGCGATGGTATTAAAAAAGCCACTCCAATCCTACTTGAGCCTATTATGCACGTTGAAGTTACTACCCCTGAAGATTTCATGGGTGATGTGATTGGAGACTTAAACTCGCGTCGTGGCCGAATTGAAGCCATGGACGACTTAAGCGCCGGTATCAAGTTAATCAAAGCTGCAGTGCCACTTGCCAACATGTTTGGTTATACTGGCGATTTGCGCTCGATGTCCCAAGGACGAGCTGCAAGTACGATGGAACTATCATTATATGAGGAAGTTCCACCAAATGTTGCCCAAGAGATAATTGAAAAACGTTCTAGTAGGTAAAGCTTAAATACTCTTTACAATTAACAGGCTCATATCGTATAATATAAGACATTCATCGTAAGATGGTTTATCAATTTACGAATAATATTAATTTAAGCCCGCCGAAACTTTAAATATAGTTTTTGTGGACAAGGAGAAAAACAAAATGGCAGATTTCGATCGAACAAAGCCTCATGTAAACGTCGGCACAATGGGCCACGTGGACCATGGTAAAACAACATTAACAGCTGCGATTACGACAGTTTTGGCAAAGCGACTACCAAGTTCAGTTAATAAAGTCGTCACTTACGCACAAATTGACAACGCTCCCGAAGAGCGCGCACGTGGTATTACAATTGCTTCATCTCACCAAGAGTATGAATCAGAAAAACGCCACTATGCACACGTTGACATGCCAGGTCACGCAGACTATATCAAAAACATGATTACTGGTGCTGCTCAAATCGATGGCGCAATCTTAGTGGTTGCTGCAAACGATGGTCCTTTGCCACAAACTCGTGAACACGTTCTATTGGCTCACCAAGTCGGTGTACCAAAAATCGTTGTTTTCTTGAACAAAATGGACCTTGCAG
>CAZCIE010000009.1:0-10501 GCA_964498955.1 uncultured Saccharimonas sp. (SeqCode)
AAAAAAGTTATTCTGATGGGACCACGAGTTTCAAAATACACTGCTCCTATTTTGCAACGCACACTTTCAGCAAATACTTTATCGGTATTTGAGAACCCCAAAGATGTACTCGACTATATTACAGCTAACATCGTCGGACATGAAACAATTTTATTTAAAGGCGCCAGGTTTTTAGAAGGCGTTATCGAACATCTGCTAGCTGATAAAAATGATGTAAAAAAACTGTGCCGACGTGAAGCAGTTTGGGAAAAGCGACGAAAGGATTGGGGGCTTTAATGAAAAAGTTATTCATTATCCATGGCTGGTCATATAATATCGACCGATGGGCGCTGGCAATGGAAGAATTAAAACAACGCGATATTGAACCAATAATGTTAAAAGTCCCGGGGCTAACGACAGAATCAAACAAAGTTTGGGATATCGATGAGTATACTGACTGGCTGTATAAACAGTTAAAGGACGAGAAGCAACCTATTTCCCTGTTGGGACATTCTAACGGCGGCCGCATTGCGCTAAACTTTGTCCAAAAATATCCTGACATTATTAAAAAATTAATTTTAGTCGATTCGGCAGGAATATATCGCAAAGACATAAAAATACAACTTAAACGAGCAGTGTTTGGAACGGCTTCAAAAATCGGTAAAAAATTTACAAAGTCATTAAAAATAAGAAAGCTTTTGTACAAACTTGCCCGCGAAACAGACTACGAAAAAGCACCTGAAAATATGCGCCAGACAATGGCAAATATGATTGCGTCCGACCAAAAACTTGATGTCAGCAAAGTTAGTGTACCAACAGAAATTATTTGGGGGTCAAATGACACGGTTACACCACCAACAGATGCCGCGTCACTTAATAATGACATCCAAGGCTCACACTTACAATTTATTGATGGCGCGCGCCACAGTCCGTTTGATACTCACCCATCGGAATTTGCTGATTTAGTAAAAGGCATAATGAAATGAAAGCCATATTTAACTCACTCGGCTCAAATTACAATAAATATTTTTGGATAAAAACTTTATTTGCGTTTGGCAGCAAAAAAGACGGAATGAAGTTGAGGCAACTTTTAGAAAATCGTTACGATGGAACTCCATTACTGTTTTATAAAGGTCGCGAAGCAATCTTTGCAGCCTTAAAACTGTCAAAGTTGCCCAAAGGCAGTAAAATTGCGATTACGGGCTTAACTTGTTATGCTGTTTATCGCGCAATAATCGATACCGGACACACGCCAGTATATGTAGATATAGCAACAGGCTCATTAAATTTTGATGGCGCGACGTTACGAAGCGCAATCAACAAGCACCCTGACATTAAAGCCATTATTATCCAAAATACACTTGGTTTTGCCTGTTATATCGATGAAATTATCGCAATTGCCAAACAACATAATTTGATTATTATCGAAGACCTGGCGCATTGTATTGGCACAAAATACGACAACGGCAAAGAGGCTGGTACGGTTGGCGACTTTGCTGCGCTTTCATTCAGTCAAGACAAAGTTGTTGATGGAGTTTCTGGAGGTGCGTTGATTATTCGAAATCCTGAATATTTGGCTGGCTCAAACGATCTGGTAATTACCCAGCTTGGAAATATACAAAAAATACGCGATAGACTGTACCCGCTGTTAACAGGCCTAGTCAGACTGACCTACCCGATTGGCTTGGGCAAGATATTACATAGTTTATTTAAAAAGACGGGCTTGCTGGCCCGGGCCGTCGATGGCATTTACGGTGTTATGCGAATTTTGCCAAACTGGTATTGTAAAAACATAGTCCGCCAATTCGCTGAAATTGACGAGGTACTGCAGCACCGCAAAGAAATCGCAAAAATATACGAAAAAATATTGCCCGAAAGCATTTGTATCAAAAATACTACCACGTCGACATACCTAAGGTTCCCTATTGTCATTAGTGGGCCTGAAAAACTTTGGAAATATTTAAACAAATCATCAATTTATATTACAGACACTTGGTATGATGTACCGGTCGCTCCAAAACGATACTTTGCCGATAGCTCGTACAAAACTGGCATGTGCCCAAATTCTGATGAGCTGACAACGCGTATCGTTAATCTGCCAACTCACGTTAATATCTCACATATTAAAGCGGCAAAACTTGCCCAGAAAGTGCTGTTATGGCTATCGAAATAAAAGAAATTACAGACAAAAACGAATGGGAAGAATTTATTTTGTCGCAACCTTGTGCAAACTTTTTGCACAGCTGGTATTGGGGCGAGTTCCACCAAGCAATAAAGCGCCAAATTATCCGTCATGGCTACTTTATTGATGGTAAGTTAGTTGGCGTGATGCTGTTTATCATCGAAAACGCCAAACGTGGACGACATGGCATAGTACCCGCCGGACCGATTATTGATTGGGAAAATAAATCACTAATAAAAGCTGTTTTTAAAGACATCAAAGACGTAGCAGCAAAGAATAAGTGCATTTTTGTTCGAATACGACCACAAATTATTGATTCAAAACAGTCACGACAAATCTTTAAAGACAATGGGTTAAGGCCAGCTCCAATACATCTGCATGCCGAACTGACTTGGCAAACAGATTTAAATAGTAGCGAGGAAGAAATTTTGGCCAATACTCGCAAAAATACCCGTTACGAGATTCGCCGAGCCGACAAACTAGGAATTACCGTAAAAACCACGACGGATCCGGCGTCAATCGACCGTTTTTATGATATTCAACTTGAAACTGCCAAACGACATGGTTTTGTGCCCTTTTCGAAGTCATTCTTGAAAGAACAATTTACAATCTTTGCAAAAAACAATCTGGCATTATTATACGAAGCATACGACCACGACACCTTACTAGCGCAAGCATTCATCATATTTTATGGACAAGAAGCCGTTTACCATTACGGTACAGGCACTGATGCTGGACGTAACTTGCCGGGCGCATACGCATTGCAGTGGCAAGCTATGAAAGAGGCAAAAAAACGCGGCATGAGCAGATATAATTTTTGGGGGGTTACAAAACCAGAACAAACAAAACACCGTTTTTATGGCGTTTCGGTATTCAAGCGCGGATTTTGTGGCCAAGAAGTCGCTTATTTACACGCTCATGACCTGGTAATCAACCGTTCAGGATATTTATTTAATTTAGCAATCGAATTAGCTCGAAAGTACGTTCGACATATCTAAAATCTAAAGATTTATACTAATTAATATATTCGTGTAGTTTTTTGGCATCTTTATGTTTGCGGAGTTTGGCTAGTGCCTTAGCTTCGATTTGACGAATACGCTCACGAGTAACAGCAAATTCGCGACCCACTTCTTCTAGCGTGTGGCTTTTACCATTTTCTAGACCAAATCGCATTTTGATAATCTTTTGTTCACGATCTGATAGTGATGACAAAATTAATTGAACTTGTTCTCGTAGCAATTGAACAGTAGCAGATTCTTCTGGGGTAGCACTATCCTCGTCAGCAACAAAATCTCCCAAAAGTGAATCTTCATCTTCACCGTCACGACCAACACCAGCGTCAAGTGATGTAATATCTTGCTTAATCTTGATTACATATTCAATCTTGGCCGGCTCCATCTCTAATTCTTTAGCTAACTCATCAATTGTTGGCTCACGATTTAATTCTTGAGTCATTCGACGCTGTGTACGGAGTAATTTGTTAATTGTTTCAACCATATGAACTGGAATACGAATTGTACGCGCTTGATCTGCAATTGCACGAGTAATAGCCTGTCTGATCCACCATGTTGCATATGTACTAAATTTAAAGCCTTTGTCTGGATCAAACTTTTCAACTGCGCGCAGAAGCCCAGTGTTGCCCTCTTGGATTAAGTCCAAAAAATCAAGTCCGCGCCCAGAATAGCGTTTAGCGATAGAAACAACTAGGCGCATATTTGCCTCGGCCATCTTATCTTTGGCTTTTTTTTCACCAGCCACAACTCGATTAGCTAGGTCCAACTCTTCGGCAGAGTTAAGTAACGGAATTTTGCCAATTTCACGCAAATACAAACGAACACTATCATCGCTGGCATCATCAAAATATTGGCCAGCATTCAATGTTTCCTCGTCATCTTCTTCTTCGTCAATTAAATCTTCGGGGGCAGGTTCGTCAACTAACGCTAGTGGGCCGTCGGATGCTTCAATTGCCTCGGCAATATCCAAGGCATCAACGTCTAAAACAATTTCATCTAGCGCTGTGTCGTCAACAACCGTATCATCTACAATAATATTACTTTTTGCCACTTTGTATCTCCTTTATAAGTTTATTTAGCTGTTCGCGTAAAATATTAGCTTTGGCATCATCACCCAAAGTTTCTGCATCGCGCAGCTGATCGGTTAATAAATCTTTTTGCTTTTTCTTGTATTCGTTGGCTACTTGGCGGAGCAATCGTGCCGTTTCAAAGTAACGATCATCATCGTTCCAATCGGCATATCGAGCGTCGGCCTTCAATAGTAGTATTTTTACATACAAATCAAATTTTTGCAACTCTGGTGGCGTATCTTTGATAGGTTTACCGCCATTATCGATTAAATACTGGGCAACTGCTTGCCTTTGTTCGCCCTCAAAAGTACTAACATCAACTGCCTTAAACAGTTCATGAGTAGCCCCATCAATTAACGCAGCAGCTAGTAAGTTATCTTGATAACCTGCAGGGTCTTGCATAATTTCATCAGTATTTACAGGTTTTTTATAAACTTTACCAGCGTAATCTTCACCTGATAATAGTTTTTCTTTTAAAGCTTCCGGCGAAGAATCACTAAAACCAGCAATCTTTTTAATGTAATGTTCTTGAACGACTGGGTCTGACAGCATTCGGACAATGTTAAGTGCGGCTGTACTAAACTGTCGCTTACCAGTCGCCGAATTAATGTCTTCGCGTTTTAAATACTGTTTTATCACCCAATCGACAGCCGGTTCGGCAGTATCAATCACACCTTGCCACAGTGATGGATCTTGTTTAATCAGCTCGTCTGGATCTTTGGCGCCATCTGGCATAGAAATAATTGTCAAATCAACTCCGACTGCCTGAGCTATTGGGATTGCACGTTCGGTTGCAGCTAGACCCGCTTTGTCGCCATCAAAAGCCAGTCGAACATTACTAGTTAAACGGACAAGTGCCCGCAAATGATGTTCAGTCATGGCGGTTCCAGCGGTGGCTACGACTTGATTAATACCAGCTTGGTGGCTGCTAACAACATCCAAATTGCCCTCGACAATCACGGCATAATCATGTGACCTAATTGATTCTTTAGCCTGTGATAATCCAAAAACATGTCGGCCTTTGTCATAAAGTAAAGTTTGCGGAGTATTTAGATATTTTGGAGCATTTGGTTCGTCGCCAATTATTCGACCGGTAAAACCTATGACCTGCCCTGTGCCGTCCATCAATGGAATCATCATTCGACCACGGAATAAATCGCCACCAAATCGATTAACTAAACCTGCTTGCGATAATTCTTTGGTCGTATAACCTTTTTTAACCAAAAAGTTAGTTAAAGCGTCGCCAGTAGTTGGCGCATAACCAATCAGAAAGTCCGTAACAACTTGTTTGCTAAGACCACGTTTGCCAAAAACGTATTGAACGGCATTTTTGTTTTTGACTAAACTTTGCCGGTAGTATTCGGCAGCCAAAGAGTGAGCCGCCAGTAATCGTTTTTTCAAATCAGCAATCTCTTTACTACCCTTAGTGTCATACATTGACAAATCAACACCAGCCTTTCGAGCCAGTAATTCTAAACTTTCGCGAAAATCTAGACCTTCAACCTCCATAATAAACGAAAAGACATCACCGCCCCTGTTTGAAGAAAAATCATGCCAAATATGTTTGTCCGGACTTACATAAAAACTAGGTGTTTTTTCAGAGGTAAAAGGGCTAAGGCCTTTGAAATTGCGACCGGCACGCTTTAATTGGACATAATCACCAATTACGTCCTCAATATTTAATCTAGCCCGAACCTCCTCTTTTGCATCCTGCATGGTGTCATTATACCTCTGTTAGCTCAAATATCAAAGATATTTGACAGTAGATAGTAGGTCGTAGGTAGTAGATAGTAGAATTTTTTCGCCTTCTACTTTCTTACCAATTATGCTTAAATGGTTGTATATGCAACCTGAAAAACCTCAAATAGTATCGCCGCCGGATAATTCACTTCCGCCAGTCCAAGCCGATCAACCGACCCAGGCCCAGCCACTTTCTTCAACTGCGCCTGAAGCCACGCCAATCAGTTATCTAGACCAGATTGGGTCAAAAACGCAGGTTAAGACCAGTCTGTTTCAAAACAAACTAGCCTTGGCTGGATTTGTTTTAATCATTGCCATAATTATTTCCATAGCCCTATCCGTCATACCAAAAAGCACTAATCCCTATGCCCTACTTGCAGCCAGACTAGTGGCGACGCAGTCTGTTGCAGATGATGCTACTTCAAAGTTAAAAAGCACAAAATTACGATCGATTAACAGCAATCTGAAAATATATTTGACAAACACTATCCATGACCTAACCCCATTTTTAGTTAAACAAAAAATAGAAATTAAAAAACTTGATAAAGCCATACTTGCTAAAGAATCAACGGCCGAACTGATGAAAAGGCTGGAAGACGCTAGATTAAACACAATCTATGATCGAACCTATGCTCGTGAAATGGCATTTACTTTGTCAAATGTTATTACAACGTATAATTCAATTTCAAGGTCGGCTTCAAGCGCGTCTTTAAAAGAATTTATATCAACCGCAAAAGCGAACCTAGAGCCAACTCAACAGCAATTTGCTGATTATAATGCGGATAATAGCTAAGGTAGTAGATAGTAGGTCGTAGGTAGTAGGTAGTAGAATCATAAGTCGCAATCCTCAAATCAGTCAGGGTTCGCAGCGCTCGGTGCAACCTGTTCATTCAATCAGACTGTGCCGCCCCGGCAGCCGTTCGCTGTACAGCGAAGCCACGTGCTGGCCATGGGCCACACGGTAGAGCGTTATGATTGTGTGAATTGGTTGGGGCGAGCGATTAGCCTTTAACAAGGTTGTAGCTTAGGATTATTAAACTTTTCAGTTCGTCATCTGGCACTTGGCCGGTGCAGATTATGGTATTCCAATGTTTTTTGTTTAAATGCCAGCCAGGCAGAACAGTTTCGTAATCTTCACGAAGTTTAATCGCTAGTAGCGGATCACATTTCAGGCTAATCCGCAGAGGGTTACTATTTTCCTCAATCAATGCAAACATTTTGCCAGGTTGGCCATCGGCATCATGCCCTATTCGATAAACCGATACTGACTCGCCAAAAGGAAAATCTAGCCATACGCCAGACAGCTGCATTAAATATTCATGAATTTCTTTAAGCTTCATTAAATCCTATTATAGACTACTATATGGCGCTTGTAACTGCTGCAATGTTGTTCGCCAATTAAGTCGCTGTATAATGCCTTCTAGCTGTTCGGGAGTGGATGGTCTTGTAATACGATCGTCGTCGAACGAGCCAACAACACCAAAGCCATAGTTAATCTGTAATTTTGTTAGATTATTTTGGATAATTTGCGCCAGACAATCATCTTTGAACGCCTTGCAAACTGGCCCAATCTGCAACCACTTTTTTAGCATAGCGCTATCTGTATCTTCGGTTGTAAGTAACACATTTATCATCGCCGACCTGGTAACCTCGGCATAATATTGCTGGTCAAACATAAAGTTGCCCATAGAATATACGATTAAATGCCCGTTATAACTTTCTGTATTCTGAATCCAATGTGGATGATCGCCAATCACCATATCAGCTCCTGCATCAATCATTTTACGATATAAATTTGTTCGAATTTCATCAGCCGAAGCTTGATATTCAGCACCCATATGTGGCATGGCGATTACTGGCATGTACGGACTATATTTTTCAATTTCGGCCACAGCCTCGTCAATTGGAATGCCGAATACGCCATGATAGCCGCACATCGCTACGGGCAAGCTAGCCTTATGGGTAGATTCATCGTCATTTTTGACCGTCACGGGCAAACTAATTACCTCACAAACATCAGTTGTATTTAAGTAATCATAGCTCCCAAAATACTGGATACCATAACTTTCAAGATTTGCCTTTGTCTGAACAAAGCCCTCTACCCCGTGATTGTCGGTATGGTTATTAGCAAGCGTAAATACTGTAAACCATTTTGCAGCTTCGGGTAAATATTCTGGTGAACAATTAAATTGCAGTTCTTGCTCCATTTCGGCTGAAGTCATAGTGACACCATTTGCAAGTGGACACTCTAGGCCCGCTATCCAGGCATCGTATGTGTTACGGTCAAACTCGTTTAGTCGAGAAAATGGATATGCAATGCCGAGCGTGCTGGCCTTTGACCAATCGTCCATATACCTGCCCCAAAAAGTTGTTCCCATGAATAATACATTTGAGGTTATTGTTTTTGGCTGAGGCAGTTTTTTAACTATGTCAGATGATTTATTGTCAGAAACGGTGTTGTTCCAAACAAAGAAAAACATGACAGCCACACTTGCCGCCAATACTACTAGCAGCAACAAGAACTTAAGCCAAAGCCACCTTCTGCGCAAACTAACTGATAACATATGCAGTTATTGTATCACTATTTAAGCTTGGTCAGGTAATACTGCAGCTCGGCAATACTGCCGCGGATATCATCAAGCGCTCGGTGAGCATCTGGTTTCATAAACTTTTTACCAAATTTTCCTTCAAAAACAACCTTCCAGGCAGAAACGTCCAAAATACGATAATGTAATTTGGCATCAAATCTTGGCCAGTTTTTGGTTATAAACATCCGGTCCCAATAAACCGAGTTGCCGGCTAACAACACTGGCACATCGGCTTTAAAGTTGTTTTTTATCAATTCTAAAATGTCATTTTCAACCTGTCG
This sequence comes from uncultured Saccharimonas sp. (SeqCode), assembly GCA_964498955.1. Lineage (GTDB taxonomy): Bacteria > Patescibacteriota > Saccharimonadia > Saccharimonadales > Saccharimonadaceae > UBA1547. The sequence goes on from CAZCIE010000009.1 coordinate 8,854, forward strand.
TAATGGTTTGCCTTCTTTGTTTTGATTAATTAAACCATCACGTGACTGGGGATTTTCATCCCAAAATTTGGCATTTGCCGCAAATCGTTTTTTTAACAATTTATCACTATTTTTTACGATTCCCTGATAAGTAGCAACCTCATTGAAGTCCCAATCCGTAACGATGATTGCTACTTCAGTTATTAGTTCATCTTGCGGCGAAAGGCCGGTCATCTCGAGGTCCAACCACAGCAACCGTTCGATCTTTTTCTTTTTTTGATCTTTATCCATGGATAATTACTTTTTATCTAATTTGTCGGCCTTTAGCAATTTAATTGTCACATAAACAACTAAAGCAATAATTATAAAATTAACAAAATCATTTAAAAATACGCCATAATTTAATGTTGCTGGTAAGCCGGAACTAGTTTCGCCCAAAGTCAAAGAAAGCCCTTTAAGACCTTGTGCCGAACCCAACAACAAACCTAGTGGTGGCATAACGACATTATCAACTAGTGATTTAACTAAAACACTTGCAGCGCCTCCTAAGACTAGGCCTACGGCTAGCCCAATCACACCTTGAGTGCGAATAAAATCAATAAAGCCACTCAACTGTGATTTGCTGACCTTTGCAAATAATTTAGCCTCTTTTTCTATTTTTATTGCATCTTTCATTATCTTTTTTGCAGATTCTACTGTTTTTTGTGCCATAACTACTCCTTTTGTTAATATGATAATTATAACATTTTATTCGGTCTTTAGCGATTATTAAATATAATTTGTCTTATAGTCGCTCTATTAGACGCTCAATTTTCTTATCAATAAATGATTAGTGTTTTTAGTCACTTAACTTTACCATAAGAATATAATAATTATGACTAAATATGGATAGATATAAGCCCGAAAAGCACAATTCTAGTTACATATTTTAATGTTACTGATTACCCGTTCCTCGTGAGTCTATTATGCGCCGAAACGCCAAAAAACGCTATATCTAGCGTGTTATGTTGTTTATTCTACGCTATTTGTATCTAGAGATTCGTTGTCGATTTAATAAATTATCCTAACAAAAATTTAAAGGCTTCATAAACCATAAATACAGGCCAAACAATTGCCTTCAACAGCCCCAAAACGCCCATCCAAAAACCAGTTGCGCTACCAATAAAATATATCGCCGCTCCAATCATCCCCAGCCCGTATACTGCTCCGCCACCGCCATCAGCGTGCCCATGGCCATGCATCTTTTTGTGTCCATGCATTTTACAAAACTTTTTAAAATCTTCCATATCACATTTGTCATCATGACAGCTGCATTTACAATCTTCACCGCAACATTTGTCTTTCATAAGTCCCCCTTTTTATTAACTTATTATAGCATTTTGCACCTCTTTTACATTAACCTAGTTTAACTAGTGATATAATCAAACTATGATAAAAATAACTGTTTACAGCTCGAATAATTGTTTTCATTGTACAAACCTAAAAAAATGGCTTGATGATAAGTCAATTAAATACACGACCTATGACATTGACGAAAACCCGATTGCGGCTGCCAACATGCAAAGAATTGAAAAACAACCTTACGTCCCATTTACGACTCTTGAATTTGACGACGGCAAAATGGAAACAGTCGTCGGATTTGATAAAGAAAAATTTGAGAAACGATTAA
>CAZCIE010000009.1:10511-11564 GCA_964498955.1 uncultured Saccharimonas sp. (SeqCode)
TCAAATAATCAAATAGATATGGAATTAATAGTGACAACAAGAGAGCAAATAGAAGAAAAAATAGAGGAAACTCTCAAAAAATATTCATCTGGGAAGAATGACTGCACAGTAGAGCGGTAAATTTGCCCCCATAAAAAAAATAATAATGGAAAATGAGCAACTAATTAAATTCTTTCTTGATTTAGTAAAAATCCCATCGCCTAGCGGGCAAGAAAGTGCTGTCGCAGACTATATTGAAGCCCAATTAAAAGATACGCCTTTTAAGGTCTGGCGAGATGATTCTGGCAAAAAAAATAATTGCGATACAGGCAATGTTTACGCCTATTTAGAGGTTAACCCTAACTACCCTACATTAGCATTTTCAGCCCATATGGATACTGTACAAAAACCAGGCGAAATCATTAGACCAATAATTGTTGGAGAAAATATCGTAAGTGATGGCACAACTGTATTAGGAGCAGACTCCAAGGGCAGTGTAGCGCCGCTGCTTGAAGTTGCTAGGACGATTCAGCCAAAACTGCTCAATAACAACGTGCTGTTCTTTTTCCCGACCAGAGAAGAGGCAGGCACAATGGGCTCTTCTTTCTTTGAATTTAAAAAAACAAAAATCTCATATATTTTTAACCTTGATAGCACCGACGATCCTGGAGTGCTCATATATAAATCGCTTGGATACTTAACATTCGAAATAATTGTTGAAGGTCTTGCGGCACATGCTTCCAAGCATTACGAAAAAGGTATAGATGCGATAAAATCAACTGGCGTACTTTTAACAAAGCTACCTCTTGGTAAAAATATCGAAGAAGGTTGGACTTTAAACATTGGGACAATCGAAGGCGGCACAAATACAAATGTGGTATGTGATAAAGTCACGATGAAAGGCGAAATGCGTGCCTATGAACCAGCAGTGTTTGAAAAAGTTAAGAAAGAGATTCGAAAAATCTGCAAACAAGTATCTGACACAACTAAATCTAAGACTAGACTAATTATTGACAAGAATAGCTATATTTACCCATTTATTGGTTCACAAACTGGCGAAATTATTGATATATG
>CAZCIE010000010.1:0-155 GCA_964498955.1 uncultured Saccharimonas sp. (SeqCode)
TGTTATAATTCGATATCCTGATATTTTCCCGTTTTCGCAGTGTGATCCCGACGGCAGAAGAGCCGACGAAATAACTGAAGAAATTTTGCTTAGTTATATTTGGCTTAATTAAAAGAGATTTCCAACAAGAAACGACCAATCTCGCAGATGTGGTC
>CAZCIE010000010.1:165-11536 GCA_964498955.1 uncultured Saccharimonas sp. (SeqCode)
CTAATTTTGTACTTAAACAGGTGCTAAATAATAATATCGCACCAAATGAATATATGCAAGTGTATGAATATAATAAAAAAGTGGTTATGTATATGTTGACAAAAAGCATAAGCTGTGGTAGAATGAATTCATACACATCTTATGTGTGGAGTAATAAATGAGGGTTTCTGGCTGGTAACGGATCAGAAATTCTTTTAATTAAGGGAGAAAAAGTATATGGCAGGAACAAAATTAGGCGGTCGTAAGGCTGCTGCAAAAAACTTAGCAAAAGATCCTTTGTTTTACGCAAAGATTGGCGCTAAGGGTGGCCGTAACGGTACTACTGGTGGATTTGCTGCTAACCGAGAGTTAGCTAAAATCGCTGGCGCAAAAGGTGGCAAGATTAGCCGTCGCCGTAAAGCTGCAAAAACTGAAGAAACTAAGTAATTAGTTTGACTCAGAACAAAAAACGCACTATTTGGTGCGTTTTTTGTTGCTGTATCGCCTTAGGGCACAAGTTTTTGCCTCATTAACTTGCCAGCTGTGGGCGCAAGCGGGGCATTTATAAATAGATTTATCAATTTGAAGACCATTTGCGCTACATTTTGGGCAAGTACTGCGTGAATGAAGCCAGTCACGGTAGCTGTCTAGGTTGGACTGGACAATCTCATCATCGATAATTACGTTATATGTCGGTGCAAGGCTGGTTGTGTGGTCCCAAGCCTGGCGTTCCATTGATAGCAGCTGAATGTCTTGATCGTAACTGGAATGGCCTAGGATGGCGTGTGACAGCTCGTGCAGCAAGAATATAGCTTGGTTTGTCGCCGAAGGGTCGTAATAAATGGTATTTTCGGACGAAGACCATTGAAATTTGTCATCCTTGGCAAAAGAGAATTTGGGATAGTCGTTTTTTAGCTGTTTAAGAATCGATATTGTCGATGGCATAGTAATAGCATCCATAAATTACGGCAAGTTCGGGGTATTTTGCCTGGGTAAAGGCTGGGCAAGGGATATGCGCTGGTAACTTTTCTTTTAAAATAGCCTGAAGCTGTTTGCCGAATTTGTCGAAATAAGTGCCGATACTACCGCCAATAATAACAATATCTGGTTGTAAAATAGGGATTATCGCCAAAAAACCGCGGCTAATGCGATCGGCAATCTGGTTCCAGACTCTGATACTGGTAATGTCGCGGGCATATTTGCCATAAACATTGTAAATTGCCTTGCCAGACGCAAAACTTTCCCATTCGCGCACAATACCATCGTATTCGACTAATGCGTGACCAGCCTCGCTGTCTTTAAGGGCAGGATTAATATATCCATCGGTGATAATGCCTGACCCAATACCGGTGCTAACTGTTACATATAGGGATAGTTTTATGTCAGTTTTTTGCATCCTGGTTTCACCAAGACCGGCCAAATTCGCATCATTTTCGACGAATATTGGGGCTTTGCCCAAAACGCCTTTAAGTTCTGACCCGATATCTAGATTTTTCCAAGATAAGTTGCCACCGCCCCACAGTACGACGTTGTCTTTAATAACTCCAGGTGTGGCGATGATAATTGCTTTGATGTCTTTGCCAAAATAATTCTCAACAAGAGTATCTTTAAGAGTTTGAATGTATTTTGAAGGATCTTTAGGCGTCTCAAATTTAATTTGTGCGCCTAAAACGCCTTTGTCATCAAAGCTTGCAATGAGTGTTTTTGTTCCACCAGTATCAACTGCTATTAACATACTAATATTTTAGCATATATTTTCGAGTTGCATTTATTGACGTTTGGATACATAATGAGGCTAGATTAATAAAGAGGTAAAAATATGGTTTCAAAAAAACGTACAGACCAGGGTGGGTCAGTAGGTTCTTTTATATTGGTAGGTGTTATAGTAGCTGCGCTATTATTTGGAATAATATATTATTTGAGAGAACGTGGCGAAGCTATTAGAAAAGAGCAAGAAATGGTGCAATACGAGAAGGATCAAGCAGACGAAAAGGCACAAAAAGCAAAAGACGATGCCAAAACGACCGTATCGACTAATACGGCCGAAGGTGTAACGTATGTCGGGACTGTGACTTCAAAAGATTTACCAAAGACAGGGCCTAACAATCCAATCATTGAAACTGTCGGTATATTTATGTTTGTAACGTTTTTGACAGCATATTTTGGTTCAAAGCGTGAATTATCGCGCTATCTTTGACTTTTAAGTACTACTGAGGTATAATTTACACTAGTTTTTAGGTGTATTTATTACGCTTTAAAAAATAATATTAATTTTAACGAAGGGTCTAATAGACTTATGGCAAAAAAAGCCTTAACAATGGATGAGTTGCTCGCTGGCGAAAACGACAGTGTCAAGCAATTAACACAGGGTGATTCAGTCACCGGAACAGTATTATCAATTCGTAAACACGAGGTATTAGTAGATTTGGGTGCTCAGGGCATCGGTTTGGTACCACGACGCGAAGTTGGTTTTTATCGAACATTAAATATTGGCGATGAAGTATCGGCCAGTATTGTTGATGCCGAAATGGACAATGGATATTGTTTATTGTCACTCCGAAAAGCCCAAAAAGATCGTGGCTGGGACGACGTAATCGTCAGGATGGAGTCAGGCGAAATTATTGAAGTATCTCCTTATGATGCAAATCGTGGTGGATTATTGGTTGAATATGATGGCGTACGCGGTTTCTTGCCGGTATCGCAATTATCAGCTGAACATTATCCAAGGGTTGGAAGCAATGACAAAGACGAAATTTTACAGCGTCTAAATTCATTAATCGGTAAAAAATTAGTTGTTCGAATTTTGGACTGTGATCGAAAAGCAAACAAGTTAATATTCAGCGAAAAAGAAGCTATTAAAGATGGATTAGCTGCTCGATTTGAAAAACTAACAGTAGGAGACACAGTAAAAGGTGTTGTCACTGGGGCAGTCGACTTTGGCGTATTTGTTAATGTTGACGGTATTGAAGGACTTGTTCATATTAGCGAAATTAGCTGGGAACGTGTAAACAATCCAAGTGACTACGTTAAAATTGGCACCGAGATTGATGCAAAGATTATTGCTATTGATAAAGATCGTTTGAGTTTAAGTATCAAACAACTTAGCCAAGATCCTTGGATGAGTGAAGTCGATCAGTTTAAGCCAGGTGACAAAGTTGAGGGTACCGTTACGCGAATTACTCCATTTGGTGCTTTTGTGCAAATTAGCCCAGCTGTTGAAGCTTTGGTCCATGTCAGCGAATTGGGCGATGGTGATGACGCTGATCCAGAGAAAGTATTTACATTAAACGAGCGCAAAGAATTTGTAGTCCTTGATATCGAAAAAGAAAATCGCAAAATTTCTCTTAGTTTGAACAGCAAACCAAAAAAAACTGCAAAAACTAAGAAGTAAAGTAACGTGACCAATTAGGTCAGAAAGGAGCTTGCTGTAATGCCAGAAAAAGTAATTGTTATTGCCGACTCAATTACAGTAGGTGAACTTGCCGAAAAGCTTAATCTCCCTGTTATTGATCTTATTGGTGAACTGTTTAAAAATGGGATTGCCGCCACAATTAACCAGCGTATTGATTTTGATACAGCAACTATTATTGTCGAAGAATTGGGCCTAAATGAAGTTGAGCTAAAAAAGAAAGAAGTTACGACGCTTTTGTCACGCAAAAAGCATGAATTGTCTGATAAAGCAGTCACCAGGCCACCAATTGTTGCAGTCATGGGACATGTTGACCACGGCAAAACTACGTTACTTGATGCAATTTTACAGACCAAAGTAGCCGATGGTGAGGCCGGTGGAATCACTCAATATATTAGCGCTTATCAAACAGTGAAGAATGGCCGTTCAATCACTCTGCTTGATACTCCTGGGCATGAGGCGTTTGCGGCCTTGCGTCAACACGGGGCTGCATTAACTGATGTGGTTGTAATTGTTGTTGCAGCTGATGATGGTGTTAAGCCGCAAACTGTCGAGGCAATAAAATTTGCAAGATCAGCAAATGCAAAGATTGTTGTCGCTATAAATAAAATTGATAGAGAAGGCGCTGATCCAGCCCATGTTAAGGCACAACTGGCGACAGAGCAAGGCTTGAGCCCAGAAGAATGGGGCGGTGACACGGTTATGGTTGAGGTTAGTGCAAAAACTGGTCAAAATGTTGATAAGTTGCTCGACATGGTGCTGTTAGTGGCCGATTTAGAAGATTTGCGAGCCGATATTGATGTTCCGGCAGAAGGACTTGTGATTGAGTCACATATGGAAACAGGTCGTGGGCCGGTTGTTGGTTTGCTGATAGAACAAGGAATATTGCATCCAGGCCATTTTATAATTGCTGGTACAACATATGCTAAAGTACGAACTATGCAGGATTTTTCTGGAAAAAGCCTTAAAGAAGCTGGCCCATCAACGCCAGTTACGGTGACTGGTTTTAAAGAGTTACCACAATTTGGTGATAATTTTTGTATCGTCAAGACAGAAAAAGAAGCCCGCCATCAAGTAGTATCTGCACGAATTGAAAATGAAAAGAATGCCGCAAGCACAAATATTACTGGTGCAGACATGCTAAATATGATGGATCAACAAACCCAATCTCAAGACCTAAACATTATTGTGAAAGCTGATGTGCAAGGTTCGTTGACATCAGTTGTCGATAGTCTTCGAATGATTGATACAAAAAATGAAATAATTCTTCACATTATTGGTAGCGGAGTTGGCAATATTACTGAAAACGATATTCATTTAGCAACAGATCGCCAGACGATAGTGTATGGTTTTAATGTCGAAATTTCAAATGCTGTCAAACAGCTTGCTGCCAGAAATAAAATACAAGTTAGAATGTTTAAAGTTATTTATAAGTTACTTGATGACGCTCGTGAAAAAATGGAATCGATGCTTGCACCAGAGATTGTTGAAACTGAAGTCGGAGGACTGACCGTTAAGGCGATATTTAGGACAATGAAGGACGAAGCGATTATTGGGGGCGAAGTTACGGCCGGCAAGGTTGTCCCAAGTATTTTAGCACGTGTTATGCGTAACAAAGAAAATATTGCAGAAGTATCAGTCGAGAGTGTCCAAAGGCAACATATCGAGGCCAAGGAAGTGTTTGCTGGCGAAATGTGTGGTATGAGCGTAAAAACTAATAAAAAAGTAACTATTGAAGAAGGTGATAAATTGGAATTTTTCACGCGTGAATTAATTAAACGTAAATTAAAATAATATAATTATTTATTTAATTTTGTAACCGTTTAAGAATGCTTGAGCAGACATCCTTTTTCCACTCGGCGCAATAATCTCATCAATTGTTAAAAACTTGTTATCTCCACACTTAATATCTAGTGGGTTAGATGACGACATCGACACATGAGATTTAGTAATCTTGATGTCGTGACCAAGAATTTTTGCATAGCTACTTGGCCACCCAAAAAATGCTCGAACTTCTCTTTCTATTTGTTCTGCAGGTTTTTTCCAATCAATTTGCCCATCTAATTTTGTCAACTTGCGAGAATAGGTTGCTCTGTCTGGATGTGGCTGCCTTTTTGGCTTAACAAGACCAGCCGTGTATTTAGGTATAAATTCTATCAAAAGTTTATTGCTAAAATCGACTAATTTATTTGTTAGGGTAATGATTGTGTCGTCTTTGTTTATGTTTATGCTTTTTTGTGTAATCAATTTACCAGTATCAAGCGTCGGCTCTATCAGCATCAGGCTTACTCCAGTTTTTTCTTGACCGCTAAGAATTGAAAAAGTGATTGGGTCGGCTCCGCGCCACTGTGGTAATTGGCTAAAGTGGCTGTTAATTATACCTAATTCGAATTTTTTAATAGTTTTATTGCTTAACATAACACCATAATCAACAAGCACTCCTAACTTACTCTCAAGTCGTAAACATCCCATTATATTATCCAGTTCTGATTTTGAGTTTGCGAAGATTATTGGCAATTCAAGCTTTGTTGCGAGTGTCTCTACTGGTGCAGCTGGTCCTTTGTGATGTTCTGGAACGGATTTTGTAATAACTGATTCTACTAGAAAGTGCTTTGATAGCGCCTCAAGTGAAGCAGCAGCAACTGGTCCACTACCGAAGAATATTATTGATGTTCGGACCATAAAATATCGCTATTTTTAATGTGCTTCTCATAATTTAAAGGCTGTAATTCACCCTTTTCGTCAAGTTTATAAAACGCTTCACTATCTTCTTTGATGTGGTCAATAAAGACGACTCCATTAATATGGTCTATTTCGTGTTGCAAAGTGCGAGCCAAAAAGCCATTAGCTTTAAATCTAATTTCGTTGCCATTAATATCCATTGCTTTTATCCGAACTTTTTCATATCGTGAAACGGCTCCGTATATATCTGGTACGCTGAGGCACCCTTCAAAATCGATTGATTTATTGCCCTCAAGTTTTACTACTTCTGGGTTAATAAGTGCAGTAAAATCACGAATATCTTTGTCTTCAAAATTGCTTCGTATAATTATTACACGTTCCATTTTGCCTATTTGGACAGCTGCAAGCGCAGCACTTACTTCGTGTGGGCGAGAGTCTTCCCAATCTAAAGCAACAGAAATCATATCTTTTACTAGTTTTTTAATTTCCGGCGTAATTGAAATGACTTTGGCTGATTTTTGTCTAAGCCTTTGGTCTGGAAGGGTAATAATATCTTCTTTTTTCATACTCTAATTATCATTATAACAGTGGTTCTCAAAGTAAACTAGTCGGATCTAGGTCTGACTGCCAATTGAGTCTTGGAACAAATTTAAGTGCCTGGACCAAGTATTCGCGCTTTGGGCTTTTTAGAATTATTTGCCAATGATAAGAATTACCGAGTCGTTCGTAAAACGCTGGTGTTGGACCTAATATTTTGACTTCATTATTAAGTTTTTGAAGTAATTCTGAAGCGAGTTTTTTAGTGTTTTTTATTGCTAGTGTTTCAGACTTGAAAGAGCAAGTCAGTTTTAATAAATAAGAGAATGGGGGAAATAGATTTTTTTTGCGCTGTTCTATTGTTTCATTATAAAAAGACTCATAATCTTGGGTTATTCCAAATGCGACACTTGGGTGGTTTGGTTGAAATGATTGAATTATCACATAAGTATCATGTTCGTTTCGTCCGACACGCCCAACAACTTGAGCAATAAGCTGAAAGGTTCGTTCGGATGATGAATAATCTGGTAAAGCAAGTCCGTTATCGGCTTGGATTACCCCAACAGTACGAAGATTCGGTAAATCAAGACCTTTCGCTACAACCTGAGTGCCAATGGCGATGTCAATAGCCCCATTATATAAATCACCATATCTGCTGTTTACTGTTTCGTCGTTACTGTTATCGGCGTCAAAGCGAGCAATGTTGGCATTAGGAAATAGTTTTTTTAGCTCTGACTCGATTAATTTTGTACCAATGCCTTTGTGTATTATGTCAGCATTATGGCACTTAGGGCACGTTGTAAATACTGTGTTTTTGTAACCACAAATATGACAATGTAACTGATGTTTGTCAGAGTGAAGTGTTAGCGGAATATCGCATTTTGGACACTCAGCAACCCAACCGCAAGATTTACATAAGGTTGTACTTGCGCTACCTCGTCGATTATGAAAAATCAAAATTTGTTTATTGATTTTTAACGTTTGATTAATTTGTTCAAGCAATTGGTCTGATAAAAATCGGTGTTTTTTAAAGTTTTCACGTTTTCTCATGTCAATTAATTCAACTTGTGGGGGCTTACTATTATGCCGTGCGACATTTGGTAAAAATAGTATAGGCTTGACGGATACCTCGGCCAAATAACGGTCGATTACATTTGGTGTCGCACTTCCAAAAATTACTTTTGACTTGTGGAGTCTTCCAAGTATTGTAGCTACCCTTAATGCTAGATATTTTGGGGCTTGTTCTTGTTTGTAACTAGGCTCATGGGCCTCGTCAATAATAATAAGTCCTATTTTTTCAAATGGAGTAAAAAGTGCTGATCTGGGACCGATAATTATTCTAGGATTTTTACTATTAATTGCCTCTAACCAAACTAGGTGACGCTGGGCCTCGGTCATCTGCGAGTGAGTAATTAGTATATTGTTAAAATGATTTGAGAATTCTGAGACCAACTGAGAAGTTAACGAAATCTCGGGGACTAAGACAATAACCGAGTGGCCACTATTAATAGCAGTTTTTGCCTGATTTATATATATTTCTGTTTTTCCAGAACCTGTTACACCTTGTAGTAAAAATGTACCATCAGTTTTTAATTCCAAAGATTTAATGACAGATAACTGATCCTTATTGAATAAAAAATTTGTTCTGGTTCTTTTTGCTATGTCTTGGGTAATGTTTTTGTTTCTACGCTTTTTTTGAATACCATTTGGTAATATAGATTGCAACACACTGGCAAGGGGGCAACAATAATACTCTGACATCCAAATAGCTAGTTTTACTAACTGTTTGGTTAATGGCTGTTCAATTACGATAGATTTAATTTGTTTCGTGGCATATGATGGCCTTGTTACAGTTTTAATAATCAGGCCAACCATCTGTTTTTTACCAACTTCAATTATAACAATTTGGCCAATAGCAAGCTTTGAATTGTAGGAATATGTGAATACATCGCTGTCAGAGCGAATAATTCGGATAGGGGCGACCTCGTAGTAGTTCATGGGTATTATTATAGCGCCATTTATTGAATTATTGTCATAACCTTAAGTGATAGCACTTATGTATAACATTTAAGTTATTTTTTATAAAAATTATCGTTGCAAAATGTTGTAAGATTGTGCTACGATAGAAATCAGTTAGTTGGGAATAATAGTAAGGGAGAGTATGTTAGACGTTTTCATTACATCTAGGGTCCGCCGAAAGATTGTTGTTGTGTACGCGAAGTACCCCGATTTTCGAACTCATGTTCGTGGACTTGCTAAACTCATTAAAGAAGATCCCGGCAATATTCAACGCGAACTTAAACGTTTAGAAAAAGTAGGTTTTTTGAATAGTGAAAAGCAGGGTAATACCAAGATTTATTCAACCAATAAACAGTTTCCAATCTTTAAAGAGTTACAGGGTATTGTTATCAAATCACAGCAACAAGCTGGCCGCCCTAAGCGCACATCTTCTGAATTTTAGTAATGTCTATATTTGAGAGAATTCTTGCCGCCCGTGGACTAGACAAAAAGTCACAGGCGGGTTTTTTGTCGCCAGATTATTCGAAGCAGCACGATCCGTTTTTACTTCCAGACATGAATAAGGCAGTTAGCCGCTTACAAAAAGCACACAAAAACCAGGAAAAAATTGTAATCTATGGAGATTACGACATTGATGGCTTGACGGCAACGGCGCTACTGTTGGATGCGTTTAAAAGTTTTGGTTTTAAAAACGTAAACTCAAAAATACCTAGCCGCTTTACGGATGGATACGGCCTGACAATTAATGCAATTGAAGAAGCTGCAAAACAAGGCGCACAACTTATCGTAACTGTTGATTGTGGGAGTCTTAGCGATAAAGAAATAACTCGAGCAAACGAACTAAAAGTTGATGTAATAGTAACGGATCATCATAATGCCGCCGATATTCAACCGCCTGCAGTTGCCGTAATTAACCCAAAGCGGGCTGACAGCAAGTACCCATTTGCTGACTTGGCAGGTGTGGGCGTTGCATTTAAATTAGTTCAGGCGCTTCAGACGAAACTGCCCACATTGGAAAAGGGCCAAGAAAAGTGGCTGCTCGATCTGGTAGCGCTTGGTACGGTTTGTGACGTAGTATCACTACTTGATGAAAACAGGATTAATGTCTATTGGGGGCTAAAGGTGCTATCCAAGCAAAAAAGGACAGGCTTGAAGGCTTTGATGGCTGTGGCTGACGTCAATCCTAATAAAGTAAACGCTCGGTCGCTTGGTTTCGCATTGGGTCCGCGGATGAATGCTGCTGGTCGTCTAGAAACTGCCCAGTATGCACTTGATATGTTGGTGTCGCAAGATTCGGAAAAAGCTTTTAATGAAGCCCAACGACTAGATTCAATGAATATTGAACGACGCAAAGAACAAGGCAAAATTACAAAAGAAGCAATCATTCAGGCAGAAAAATATAAAACTGATTCGGTTTTGGTTTTAAGTGACCCAAGCTGGAACAATGGAATTATTGGGATTGTTGCAGCAAAAATATTAGAAAAATATAAAAAACCTACATTTATCTTGCAAGAAATAGGCGACGAGTCAAAAGGCTCGGCTCGAAGTTACGGTGGTTTTAGTGTCGCTGGAGCAGTTCGTTATTGTGAAGATATTATAACAAGTGGTGGGGGTCATAATTTAGCTGCTGGTGTGACCTTGCCAACGAAAAATATCGATATTTTTCGAAATAAAGTTAATGAATATTACAAAAGCTTGATTTTAATCGATCAAGAAGCGTTATTATTACCTCATGCTGATACAGAAGCTGAATTATCAGAACTATCCGAAGAACTAGTTGAACAAATAAACCAATTAGAACCCTTTGGCAACGGTAATCCCGAGCCAATTTTAAAAACATATAATTTGACGGTGAAAAATGTTCGAACAATGGGTGATGATGGCCAGCACGTTAAATTAGATTTAGTTGATGAATCTGGCAAAATGATGCAATTTATCGCTTTTAATGCTGGTGAACATCTATTTGCAAAGTTAGGTGAAAAAGTAAATGTCTGGTACCATTTGGATATAAATGAATGGCAAGGCAATCGTTCGGTTGAAGGACGAATGCTGCATTTGGAGTCGTCCGAAAATAAGTAATTTTATATTTTTGGTTTATAAATTAGTTTTTTCATTCTTAAAATTAGAATTACAATTCCAGAAATAAAGACGACTACTGATATAGGAGTGAAAACAAACACTACGATAAATGTAAATAACAATGACTTTGTGCTGAAACCGTGCCTCATTTCATAAAATGGTAATTGGCGGTAATTTTTTGGTTTTTCACAATAGTAAAATTTGCTTGAAGCAACTCTGATCCTTTTATTGTCGAAGTTACGTTTAACAAACAAGTCATCTAAACATTCCTGATATTCGGCGTCGTTTTTTAGCATATATTGCCCAATTGAGTATATCGAGACGGTCGGTATAATGAATATTAGCGAAACCAATATTAATATAATTGGTAGTTTCAAATATAATTTATTATCTTTCTTAACTATATATTTTTTCATACTTAGGCTTATTTATTTTATAGTATAGTCTAAATATAAATTATATACAAATAATTACTTGTATATAGGTCATATCTCTGTTACAATACTTGTTATATGGTACAAGTTATAAGAAAAGATGAAAGAGAAGCAAACGAGAATTTAATTCGTCGTTTTAACCGCAAGATTTTGCAAAGTGGGATCCTCGCCGAGGCTAAAGCTTGCATGCGATTTGAAAAGCCAATCTCTAAATCGGAGCGTCGAGTAAAGG
>CAZCIE010000011.1:0-9756 GCA_964498955.1 uncultured Saccharimonas sp. (SeqCode)
CAATTCTGGCCCAGCAGACATTAGCTAGAGCTTGTCTGGATTTATCATCAAGCTCTTTTTGTAACTTGTAATTACGCTGCATGACGTCCAAGGACCCCGTGACCCAACCAACCGAAATCACCAACCCGACCGCAATAACTGCGTTATTTAAAGTGCAGTATTTGTGGCGAAATTGATAGATTAAGCGACGAATGTTTATTTTTTTCATAATTTACAAACTTATTATAGCCCAACGGAGAGAAATAGGCTATAATAACGATAGTCTTAGGACAATTCGGGGGTGTAGCTCATCGGTTAGAGCAGGATGCTTAAGAAGTTCATTCTAAATTATGCTGAGGATTATGTAGCTCAGAGTGGCAATTTCTACATAATAGAATACATTTGCAAATTTCTTTGTCAATTATTGATTGTTTGCGGTTTGATAAAGACCGTAAATCTAAAGCAAAAGATTTATCTTTCGGGTCAATATGGTGCAGGTCTAATGCTGATGAATTCTTTTTGTAGCCACATACCGAGCATTGGCCTCCAAGTTTCTGGATCATAGATAATTTTCTGTCTAGTCCACGTGCCTGTTGGGCATTGTATGACTGAAGTTGATTATTTTTACATTTCGAAGAACAAAACTTCGTTTGCCTACCAGATAATGGTTTGCCACATTTCTCACAAGTTATGATTTTGTTCATAACTTAATTATAGCATAACAAGAATGAAATTACAGGGCTACTAGAAAAGTAATTTTCTAGCGATAATCTGTCAAATTCGGGGAAATCTTACCTTGTAGAAATACAAAATGACAATCCCGAGCCAAGTTCCGCTTCCAGTGGAAAAGGTGTAGAGACTAGATGGCAGACAACCGCTGTACGGCGGCTGAAGGGATAGTCCAGCTTACAAATTCGAAAGAAGTTGCGAAAGCAATAGTAGGAGCATAACGTCTTGGTAGTCGGTTCGATTCCAACCACCCCCACCATAATAAATTGCCGAGCATTTATGTTCGGCTATTTGTTTTGTTGAGGCGCCTGGATTGGGGTCGAACCTATCAACTTTGTTGATCAGTTCGAATTCTGTCAAATCTATTGATTTTACAGAATTTAGTTGATGATGGAATATGTCAAAGACATAGTCTATCATCTTGCGTTGGACAACCACCCCCACCAAATTTGAACAAAAAATAGAGATAGTAATATCTCTATTTTTTATTGCTTTAATATAATTGCTAACATTCCTCAAACCAATTGAATTAACCTAATTATACACTACTTTTCAATAAAAAGCAATAGCGTTTTGTATTATTAGCTATCTTTGCCGTTAGGCTCAACATCATCCATCGTAAAGCCGTGCTCTGCGAGAACAGTTCCGGCTGATTGTCCTGTAGTTTCACAGATGTGGTCAAGCTCATTTTCGGTCATTTTATACTTTTTTGTTGGTGGTAAGTTCGGCTTAATAGGATTAGTGGCAATAATTGGCTGCTCTTGCAAATTATAATCATCCAAGCTACTAACCTCTCCATTTAATAAAGCATCCTTGACTTCAGAACTCCAATTGGCATCAGTTGACGTAAAATCTGTAGAATCTTCGGGGTTTCTGGGTTCATCACCCGCAAAATATCCACTAACACCATCTTGTTTTTTTGGCTCAAGCTCTGGTTCGTCTGAGTTGTCAGATTGAATTGCTTCAGGTGATTCTTGATCAACATAAGCTTTTACTTCAGCACTATTTGCATAATCATTGCTTGTAAAAGGCTGTTCCATGTCCCCAATAAGTTCACCATCTGACGCAGGCCCACTACCATTATAGTAATCACTGATATTTTTCATACCCTGATTTAACCATATTATTGAGGCGAGTGCAATATCAGGACACAAAAACACCCCCAATGAAGGGGGCGTTTCTGGCACCTGTTTGTTTGATTATTACTATAAATCAAACGCGCTTATGGTGCAAGTACATTTTTTAAAAAACTATTTCTTCTTTGAAACTGTCAAGAATCCGTTTCGTGGATTTTCTTTGACAATTCTGTCTGCTGGCAAGTCAACTGGTTGACCTTTTGCATTCTTTTCTACTTTTGCAAAAAAGTAGATTGTTTGCTTTTTACCACCGCGTAGAGTAACCTCTGTGCTGTGTAGATAATATGTAATACCTTTTGAGTTTACGTGCTTGTAAGCCATAAAACCTTGTACCTCCTATTAATGCTATACGTATGTAAGGTTATATCTTAACGAGCTGGATGTCAACTACTAAATGCTTTTATAACGGTGATGGATGATTATTTTGAGCAAAATAACACCTACCAAACGAAAAATAATCATTATCAAAATTACTACAGATATCAACACCGACCAGCCAGCAAAGTCAGGCGACCAGACTGGCGAAACATAGTCGTGTATATACATATCGACCCGTGGTAATTGTATTGATTTAATCAAATCGTCGCTGGCCGGGTATTTTGCCAGTTCGCTTCTTGTGCACTGAAGATACTCTAATGACCAGTGGTCAAACTGTGGTCGACAGACGTCTTGAGCTTTTTTGTAGACATTGCCATTTGGATTACTGTCAAGTGAGGCTGCCGCATAAGCAGCCGCAGCATCCTTTTTGTATAACGCCTCTAAATAGACGCCTTTGCCTAAATCAGTGTTCATGTGAGACGTTACATAACGTTGTAGGTCATACAACCTTTCTTTTATTTTTTCATTATCACCCACTATATCTGCGGACAAGACGGCGTCACGTCGCTCAACCATTCCAATATTGTTTAGACGCAAAAATGTGGCAGATATAAAGACAGACAAAATAAAGAGTATAGCCAATTGCCATGTTTTGACTTTTTTTAGACGTTTTAGGTCGTATCTTGCCTGTTTTTTGTCTATCACTTCCCCACCTTGATTTATATTACAAGTATATCACGCGCGCGGTTGACGATAAATTTTGAATTTGCAAAAAATCACTGCCGCACACACCATCGCAGTTATTCCATAAAAGAACTGAAAACTAGCACGACCGTCGCCCATCAATAATACGCAGCCAACCATTACTAAGCAGCTTATACTTGAACCTAGGTTTTTAACAGCATTTAGTAAAATAATATAGACGATTCTGTAACCTGATGTGTCAGCGATATCAAATATTCCTCGCATAAACGACATACCCAAAGCAGCCGAAGCGACTTCATTAACAACATTAATGCCTATTGCCCCAGCAACTGTTGATACAAACATACGAATCAAGTGGACCACTACGTTTATGCCTATACCAACGCGCATTAACAGACCACCTTTTGCGTTGTCAATTAGCTTGCCAAAAATTGATGATGTTATTATTGCAACAACTAATGTCACAGACGACAAACTTCCTATTGCGACATATATCCCATTACCCGCCAGAGGCAGCAATATAATTGCGATAAACAGCCCCCAGACGGTTGAAGAAGCAATTGCGTAAAAACCCATTGGTAGCTCGGCAATTATACTTGGTAAAGCCAACTTCCAAGGAAAGCTTTGCCAAGATACCCGATGACGTTTGTCAGGCTTGTTTTTTTGTCTTATAAGCGGCACACCTGCAAACATTAGCGTAAAACTGGCTAGCCACATAGTGACTTCAACATTAAACTTTAATGCTATAAGACCACCAATAACTGGGCTGGCTGTGATCACAACTTTTTCAAGAATGTTCATAAACCCGATCTCTTTTCCACAGTTCCTGACACTCTTTACTCTTGAAAAATCTGTATAATAACAAATCTCATGAAGTGTCACGGACAAAGACAAACAAATACCATAAATTATTAATCCTGTGATTTGGATTTCGGGTATTAAGCTAAGGGCAATTATAGCCGGAATATGCATAATATTACTAAGCATCGTACTGGCAGTAGTGCCCAAACGTGCCACCAAAAGTCCCGCGAAAGGGCTTATTATCGTTTTTGCGCCAAAGTATATCGCCCAAAAAGTCATAATAAAGACTAGGCTATAGCCTTGTTTATACAGATAAACTGATGAAAATCCCGATACTAAATAAACCGCTGCTGTCCGCAAAACCTGAGCAGCATAAAGATCAGCTATCTCGCCAAAACTAGCCTGACGCCAAAAATGACGCTTTTCTAAAATTCGATATATAAATGATTTAAACATAATTTTTTAATCAATAAGCGCAAGCCTTATTTTGTCATATTTATGTTAATAATTAAAGTGTTATACTTATAATATGAATATATATTTTTCTGGAGTCGGTGGAGTTGGCATTGGGCCACTTGCTGAAATAGCGATTGATGCCGGTTATGACGTTCTTGGGTCTGATATCGAACAGACCTTGATGACCAAAGAGCTGGCCAAAAAAGGCGTTGAAATTCATATTGGCCCCCAAGATGGTACTTTTTTGCAAGCATCCCATAATAAAAAACTGATTGACTGGTTTATATACACGGCGGCACTGCGCGACGACCATCCCGAACTAGTCTTGGCAAAAAAACTCGGTATAAAAACAACAAAACGTGATGGCTTTTTGAATCATATTGTTAGTGACAAAAATTTAAAATTAATCGCAATTGCTGGAACTCACGGCAAAACTACAACTACCGCAATGATGGTTTGGACAATGCAAAAAATGGGCATTCCAATAAGTTATTTTGTAGGCTCGACCATATCTTTTGGACCGACTGGAAAATACGTCCCAGAAAGTAAATATTTAGTAATTGAATGTGACGAGTTTAATAAAAACTTTTTGAATTTTAAGCCCTACTTATCACTCATTACATCTATTGATCATGATCATTTTGACACATACCCAACCGAGGGTGAATATTTAGAAGCTTTTCGTAAATTTTTGACTGATAGCGCCCACGCAATTGGCTGGAGTGATCAACATGGCGAATTATTTGAAGGCCTGCCGCAGACTGATGTGATGGATCCAAGCGAAGTTAATAATTCGTTAAAGATTGCTGGCGAACGAAACCGTCGAAACGCAACACTTGCCCAGCAAGGCTTAAAGTGGCTAGGATTTGACCAAAATACTGACGAAATTATCGCTCAGTTTCCTGGAACTGATCGACGATTTGAAAAGCTGGCCGATAATTTGTACAGTGATTATGCTCATCACCCTGCCGAGATAGAGGCCACGCTGCAACTTGCCCGCGAAATATCCGATCACGTCGTGTTGGTCTATCAACCACATCAAAATGTCCGACAGCACGAAATTCGCGGTAAATATACTGACCAATTTGAAAAAGCTGATAAGATATATTGGCTTCCAACCTACGAACCTGCTGGAAACCGCGAAATATCAAACTTGCCGATATTAACACCTGAAGATTTGATACTTAACATTACCAACAAAAAAAATGTCCAGGTGGCCAACTTTGGCGACAAACTTTGGGACGATATCCAAAGAGAACGATCTGCTGGCAATCTGGTAATTTGCATGGGCGCAGGCCAAATTGATGGTTGGGTTAGATCAAAATTAGAATCAAAAAAATAATTATTATTCGTCCAAGACAACTGGCCACAAAGCATTTGGATTAAGCGGGTCGCTACCAAAAGCATCAATTGATTGAGCCTTGGCTGCTTGTTTATCATAAACTATTAGAAAATCATCAATGACTTTTTTTGTGATTTCGCCTGTTAGTGGAAAATCAAGAAAAGTCTCGTCTTTGGCGACTACTTTAGACCTAACTTCTTTATAGCCTGGTCGGCTTAAATCAAGCTGAGAAGCACCACTTTGATAATACATCGCAATACTGATGCAAACTAACATAATCGAAATTATTATTGCAGAAATAATAAATACTAAAAACCGATGATCACCATAAAATGGTGTTAGCCCGCTTGTCTCGGCTTCTTGTCCATCATCCATAATTAGCTATCTGCCCCATGTGGCTGGAAAGTTGTCTTAAACTGGTCAACCGCAAGTCTAAAATTATTTATTTGTTGGTTAAGATTAATTATCCCACCATGAACTAATTCACGCTTAGTCTTGGACAAAGCGACTGCCTCATAAAACTGAACTGGCGATTTTGAACAATCAATATTTATTGTTTTAGTAAGTTGCTCTTCATATGCAATATAGTCTGACCGAAAAGTATTAAGTGCCGTATTATATTGAGACACAGATGACACCAGGCTGGTGTTGTCTATTTTATTGTTTAATACCCTTTGGCTAAATCGGCTCATTAGTTTTGTATATATAGATTCGTATATTTGCCCACGATTGACCCGAAGCAAGGCATCACTGGCATGTAATTGATTTAATGTGTTTTTAGTCGAAAGACAAGTACCGGTAATTTGTTTTATTTGATCATCAGATAATGTCGTTTGCGCCGAAGCCATCCCAAAAACGACACCGCTTGTGACGATGGCTAATGACAAACATAGATAAAGGTATTTCTTTGCCACCATATTTTTATTATGGAGTTAATCTATTAATATCACGTGGGAACAAGCAGGCTTCTTTGACATTCGCTAAACCAATCGTTTTTTGAGTTAAACGCTCAATTCCAAGGCCGCAGCCACCGTGTTGCGGCAAGCCGAATTTAAAGGCCTGTAAGTAATATTTCAAACCTTCAGCATTCACGTCTAAACCGGCTTTTTCCATCTGCTCAATCATGGTTTTATAATTATTTTCACGTAGCGGCACGGTCGACAGTTCTACGCCTCGGTAGATCAAGTCGCCCCACACCACAGTTTTATCTTTGTGGTCAAACTTGTGATAGAACTTTCCTGCCTCAAATGGGAAACGAATTGCAAAAACTAAGTCAGTGCCAAGTTGTTTTCGCGCATATTCACTAATCCAGCGCTCTTCGTCTGGTATTAGGTCTTTCTCTTTGGTTGTATCAGTTTTAGTCGCTTTTGTGTACATTTCGTGAATCTCTGCAACCCGGAACCTTGGAACTTTACCATCAGATGGTAATTTTAATTCAGGCGCATTAAGTGATTTCAAATCATCAGCGTGCTTTTCATATGTCTTTTTCAGAGTGTATTGCACCATGTTGCCAACCATGTCCATGACTTCCTCGTGGTCCTTAACAAATCCCATTTCAATGTCTAGCATCGATATTTCAGTCAAATGGCGAGTTGTAGCACTTGGCTCGGCTCGATAAGCATGCCCAATTTCGTAAACTCGCTCAAATGCGCCAACCATAATCTGTTTATAAAATTGTGGGCTTTGCGCCAAAGTTGCAACTTTACCAAAATAATCTAATTTAAAAACTTCAGCACCACCTTCGGTTGCACCGGCAAGCAGTTTTGGAGTGTCCATTTCAACAAACTCGTTATCTTCTAAAAATTCGCGAATAAAATGCGTTAGGCTGGATCTAATTTTAAATATCTTTTGTTCTTGGATGTTACGAATATTCAAAATTCTGTTTTCAAACAAGTTTTCCAAATGTTCTGGTTTGTGCGAGATTGGTTTGTCAACTTCGATTGGCGGCTCATCTGTTACTGGCACTTCAATTTCAATAACTACATCATGAAGTTCGGCACCACCAGGGGCACGTTCGTCCTCGCAAACCTTGCCAGTCACTGACAAAACCGTACCGATATGCAGACCTCGTAATTTTTCAAGTTCATTTTTATCTTCGATTAATGTTTGCGTTAAACCACTACGGTCACGGATAGTTATGAAATTTAGTCCTCCCAGCAGGCGCTTTTTGTGAAGCCAACCCTGGATAGTGACTTGCTTACCGATTTTTTTTGCTAGGTCTCTTGATAATGTTCTTGTCATAATTACTGTTTATTTTACCATCTTTATCTGTATAGCGCTAGACATTTTCACTTTTTTCTGGCTGATTATTGTCACGCGGATTTCGCAGCGCAACTGCTCGCAAATCGTCGTAAGCTTCAAATTCATCAGTTATTTTGCGTCCTATTAAGGCTTCAATAACATCTTCGAGTGCCAGCAGACCAACTGTTTCACGAAACTCATTAATCACTACAAACAAATGATGTTTGGTGCGTAAAAACGCCGCCAAGGCATGTTGCAATGTTTGGTCGGCACGAATATAAAAAACTTTTGGATCCATCGCCTTTTCGGCAGTAGTCGAACGTTTAATATCCAACGCCAAAAGCGATTTAATATTTAATATGCCAACAATATGATCAATATCGCCGTTTATTACTGGCAACTTGGAATGACCCGTTTTGTGTAAATCATTTAGCGTCAATGGCCCCAAAAACTCTGACTTTTTGATGCTATCAATCATTGAGCGTGGTGTCATAATTGATTCAACTGTTTGACTATTAAAAGATAAACTATGGACAATTAATGCCTTTTCGTCAGTAGTTAAAACATTGCCAGAACTATCGACGATATGCTGCAACTCTTCACGAGAATCAATCTTTTTTTGCAACAAATCATCATCAGGCAAAGTGTTGCGAAGAATAATAAAAAGCACAGGAGCTTTTTTTATAAACTTAATTAAATATTTATCACCTTTAGCATACATAATTTGAGCAATTTTACGAATAAATTTAAAGCGCGCAATCGCCCCATATTCTAACGCAACAAACACCGAAACAATAGCCCCAATTAACCAGCCAAATACCGTCAAACAAAGCATCACAAAAATAATTAACAGTAATGCAACTATTACCTTTTGCAAAGATACCATATCAACAAGCATTCGCTCACGTTCCAAAGCTTTTTTTGCAACCTCATCACCCGTTTCGGCTCTTCTATTTAATTCGAACAAGCTTAACTGACCATGAATCGGCCGCATTGCTGCAACAAATATCAACTTTAAAAACACAATAATCATCACAATTAATAAGAATATAGACATAGCACTATTGTAACACTGCCCGACTGCTATCTACCACCTACAATAAATTACTGCTATAATTAAAGCTATTGAAAAATAAAGGAGTATGTTTTGAACAAGACACGATGGATAATTTTTATTGTTGCGACATTTGGTTTTTTGGCCTTTTTAGTTATCAGCACTAAAACACCTGAGGTAGATGCCAGCAAAATCGATGTCAACGCAGTCCAGATTGCCAGCGAATATAATGGCAACATAGCAGATCACGTTTATGGCAACCTGAACAGCAAAGTAACGCTAATTAATTATGGCAACTTTCAATGTAGCGCCTGCGCCAGTACCCACCCTATAACTAAAAGTGTTGTCGAAAAATATAAAGATAAGATTAGATTTATCCATCGTTATCGAACTCTTTCATATTATCCAAACGGAAAGGCCGCCCAAGCAACAGCCGAAGCAGCCGGTTTACAGGGTAAATTTTGGGAAATGCATGACTTACTATATGAATCCCACGACGCTCTCTTAAACCTTTCTGGGAATGAGCGCACTAACTTTTTTGAAAAACTAGCCAAAAAGGTTGGTCTTGATACTAAAAAATTCCTAGACGACCTAGGTTCTGAAAAATTAAATAGTAAAATGGTCTATGATAATGCAGTTGCAGATAAGGCAAAAGTCAACGCTACGCCAACATTCTTTTTAAACGGGACTAGGCTTGAAGGAACGGTAACATCAGATGTCGCTAAGTTCAGCGAGGCAATTGATGCCGTGTTAAAAGTATCTGACAATACGGCACCAACTAATTAAATACCAATTAAATATAATAACAAAAAACACTCCGGTGCCTTGGAGTGTTTTCGTGATCCCGAACAGAGGTCAGAATCTTTTTTGTATCCTTCGGCAAGCTCAGGTCTTATAGCCACTTGCTTGCGCCGGGACGGATTTGTTTCCCGCTAAAAAAATGCGGGATTACTGTGCAATATACAGTTGCCATTCGGCAGGCACCACATCCACTG
>CAZCIE010000012.1:0-9514 GCA_964498955.1 uncultured Saccharimonas sp. (SeqCode)
TGATGGGCAGGCTTGGGCGTTGATTAATAGTGCTTGGCAATGGACAAATCGACCAACTCCTGGAGCCTCTAACCTTGAATCGTTAATTGAAGTTATCGATAATGAAATAAATGAACCTGAAGGTTTAAAGCCATGTGAAGCTAATCAATATCGAAACCCTTTGACAAACAGGTGTAAATTAATTCCCGAATACGAATCACAGCTACTACCTTGTGCGGACGGTCAGTATCGAAGCGAAGAAACAAATCGTTGTCGAAATATTGCAAATGATGTTGTTAATCTAGTGCCTTGTGCAGAAGGCCAGGAAAGAAATCCGGCTACTAATCGTTGTCGAATGATTGCTTCAGAAGTAGCAAATTTGGTGCCCTGTGCCGAGGGCCAGGAGCGAAATCCGTTAACAAATCGCTGTCGAGCAGTTTCGTCAGTGTTAGGGACAAGTGACCTAGTGCCGTGCAAGGAAGGTCAAGAGAGAAGTCCTGAAACAAATCGTTGTCGAAATATAGTGTCAATGCCAACAGCTGAATATGCACCCGAAAAGACATCTGAAAAGACAGATGATAACAGCCTTATCTTCGTAGTTATTGGTCTTGTCGCTGTCGCGGTTGGTTATGGCGTTTGGGAGTGGCGTCGTGAAATAGTAAAAAATGTGAAAAAGTTGACAGGCCGATTGAAAAAAGTTAACTAGGCTATAATAGTAAGTATGCGAATAATCGGAATCGACCCCGGCACTGGTATTTTAGGCTTTGGTGTTATTGAAATTACAAACGGCAAAATGAAAATGATTGATGCGGGCGTAATTGCAACCCCTGCCCATACGGCACTTGATGAGCGATTGGAGGATATTTTTGATAGTCTGACGATAATTATTGCCGAAACAAAACCTGACAGCATGTCGATAGAAAAATTGTTTTTTTCCCAAAATGTTACAACCGCAATGAGCGTTTCGCATGCCAGGGGCGTGGCAATGTTAGCTGGTCGCAAAGCGCGACTTCCGATTGCCGAATATACGCCATTACAAATTAAACAAACTGTCACTGGTTACGGAAAAGCCGACAAGAAAGCAATTCAAGAGATGGTAAAGATGCAATTAGGTCTGAAACAATGCCCAAAGCCTGATGATTGTGCCGATGCTTTGGCAGCTGCAATTACCCATTATCTGATGACTCGAGTATAATAAGAGTCAGTATGATAGCACACGTTTTTGGGGTAGTAGTAGAAAAATTTAACTCATCGATTATTGTCGATGTTAATGGCATTGGTTACGAAGTTCAAGTTGCAACTGGCGACTTTGACGCAACTTTGCTTGATACAAATGTAAAATTTTATACCTATCATCATGTGCGCGAACAAAGCGAAGAGCTTTTTGGTTTTTCGTCTTTGATGGCAAAACGATTATTCGAATTACTAATTACTGTTCAAGGCATTGGGCCCAAAGCAGCACTTGCAATTTTGTCACTTGCCGATCCTGAAACTGTTAGAAATGCCATTGCTAACAGTGATGCTGTATTTATTACACGCGCCTCCGGTGTCGGCAAAAAGACAGCCGAAAAAGTTGTAATTGATTTATCAGATAAAGTCGGACAAGCTACTCATTTTGGAATGACAGCCCCGGGGGGCACAGTTACTATATTGGGTAACGATGAAGCGCTCGAGGCTTTGATGGCCCTTGGTTACAACTTAAATGATGCTACAAAAGCACTAGAAGGAATATCGAAAGATTTGATGACGTCTGAACGAGTGATGAAAGCGCTGAAAGGAGATAAATAATGGCGATTGAACGAATAATCGACGCAAGCAGCAAGAGTAATTCTGATGATGAACAGAAAATTGAAGTCACATTGCGCCCTAAATCATTTGATGAATATATTGGCCAAGACAGACTGAAAAATAATCTAAAGTTGGCAATTGATGCTGCAAAAAAACGTGGCGAGCCAATAGATCATGTTTTACTATATGGTCCTCCGGGGCTTGGCAAGACAACAATGGCAACTGTTATTGCAAACGAAATGGGCACAAATATTCGAATAACAGCTGGCTCGGCAATAGAGCGAGCAGGTGATTTGGCCAGTATTTTAACCAATCTGACGGACGGAGATATACTTTTCATTGACGAAATACACAGACTGGGTCGTGCAGTTGAAGAAGTCCTGTATAGTGCGATGGAGGATTTTAAATTAGATATTATGATTGGTAAAGGTCCGGCTGCCCGAAGCGTGCGCTTGGATTTACCAAAGTTTACTGTAATTGGCGCGACTACCAGAACAGGTGCGTTGACAGCACCACTACGCGATCGCTTTGGTCTAATTCATCGACTAGAATTTTATTCGCCAATAGAAATATCACAAATAGTAAAACGAGCCGCAGGGATATTAGGTAGTAACATTAATAACGAAGCTGCCGAGATGTTATCGACCCGTGCTCGATTAACTCCACGTATCGCAAATCGATTATTAAAAAGAGTTCGCGACTATGCTGATGTAAACGGAGACGGTATTATTGACGCAAACATTACAAAAGCAGCACTAGGGCTACTTGAAATTGATGAACTTGGGCTTGACCCGGGTGATAGAAATTTACTTACAAGTATTATTGACAATTACGGATCAAATCCAGTTGGATTAAGCACAATTGCTGCGCTTACTGGTGATGAAACAACCACGATAGAGGACTTTTTTGAACCATATTTGCTACAAATTGGTTTTATTGAACGTACGCCAAGAGGCCGTCGTGTGACCCCAAAAGCGCATAAGCATGTTGGTAGAGAAATAAAAAATTCAGATAATCAGCAGAAGTTGGTATAATAAAAGCATGACTAAAAAAAATGAACAGCCAATCGATTATGATCATCCGGTAGCCTATGATATTAATGGTAGGCCATTGTATGCACGCCCTGTCGAATATGTTGAAACCGACAAAGAAGTACCCCCAGAAGTATCAAAAGAAGAATCGGCTGAAGTGACAGACGAAGAAAGATCAAAACACGAAAAGTCAAAAAAGATTTATCCAGGGATAAATCTATGTGAAGGCGAATATGTTATTAAATCATTGAAGCGACATCCTATTGGTTTAGTTGCTCCATTTGTTATTGGTATTTTAATTATTACAATAGCTTTTTCGGTACTTTTTAATTACGAAGCAATACTTTATATGTTTGGTCTTGAAAGCAAAGACGTTAATTTATCAATTGTGGCGCTACCAGTTTTCTTAATAATCATACTTGTTATCACTGGCACATATATTTCTTATTACGTATATGTGAATAATAAATTTTTCTTGACCAATGAAAGCATATTTCAAACAATTCAGATCAGTTTGTTTTCAAAACGTGAACAAGTAATAAGCCTTGATAGTATCGAGGATGCAAGCTATACACAGATGGGCATTTTACAACATTTATTTAATTATGGCTCAATTAGATTGAGCACAATTGGTGACGAAAACACATACAGGCTTTCATATGTAACTAATCCAAAAGAGCAGATTGATATGCTGAATAACGCCGTAGACTCATATAAAAAAGGCAAAGCAGTTTAAAATCCTTAATTATTCTTACTTTTTTTAACAAAATCTGCTTCGTTTTCAAGAGTACTTGTTAGTGTGTAGCTTTTGCATTTATCGTCAGTGCAATTAAATGGTTTGTAGGTATATGAGCTATTTTCGGTATTAATCATTGCCCCATTTGGGTCGGTAAATAAATCTGGATCGACAGATTTTAGATTGTTTTTATCGATTGATCGAGGATAATATTTGTTTGTTGGATAAAAAACTTCTTCTAGGCTATAGTACATCGCATTAATCGCAATTTTTTTCTTGTTGTCGTTTGCAGCGACTTCAAGATTTTGTTTTTGGATAAAAACAAATATACTTGAAAATGCAAATATTATTATAATAAACATTAATTCTATCACCGTAAAACCTTTTGTGTATTTGTTCATATGCTCTAATTATATCATTATACGATATATTTATTAGCAGACTGGAACCAAAATATTAACATTATCATTTTAATTTGCTAATCATATAGCAAATTATCGCTTATCAAAGTATAATAAGTATGATTAATAGAGGGAGAAAATATGACTGCGAAAAAAGTAGAAAAGCCAGGGTTGGGAGAAAAGACTACGACTACCGACGGTAAATTAAAAGCATTAGGACTTGCCCAGGATCAGATAAACAAGCAATTTGGTGACGGTGCAATCCGCAGATTAGGTGATACAAGGGCAGTTGATGTCGAACTATTTAGCAGTGGCTCTCTTTCACTTGATATTGCATTGGGCGGTGGTTACCCAAAAGGGCGTATTCTAGAAATTTATGGTCCAGAATCATCAGGCAAGACAACATTGGCACTGCATGCGATCGCTGAAACACAGAAAAATGGTGGTACGGTTGCGTTTATTGATGCCGAACATGCGCTTGATCCAGCTTATGCTCGTAAATTAGGGGTAGATACTGATAATATGCTCGTTTCTCAGCCAGATAACGGTGAGCAAGCACTTGATATTGTTGAAACACTGGTGCGATCAAATG
The DNA here is from genome assembly GCA_964498955.1 of uncultured Saccharimonas sp. (SeqCode). Classification (GTDB taxonomy): domain Bacteria; phylum Patescibacteriota; class Saccharimonadia; order Saccharimonadales; family Saccharimonadaceae; genus UBA1547. Next base: position 4,528 of record CAZCIE010000012.1, read on the forward strand.
CTGTTGATATTGTAGTTGTTGACTCAGTTGCGGCACTTGTTCCACAAGCCGAGATTGATGGTGACATGGGCGATAGCCACATGGGGCTACAGGCTAGGTTGATGAGTCAAGCACTTCGTAAGCTGACGGGTATTATCAGCAAAAGCAAGACAACTGTTATATTTATTAACCAGATTCGTATGAAAATTGGCGTAATGTTTGGCAATCCTGAAACAACTACTGGCGGTAATGCATTAAAGTTTTATGCATCGGTCCGCCTTGATATTCGTCGAACAGGTCAAATCAAAGAAGGTGAAGACAACATTACTGGCAGCCGAACAAAAGTCAAGGTCGTTAAAAATAAGATTGCTCCACCATTTAAAGTTGCCGAATTCGATATTATGTATGGTGAGGGCATTAGCAAAACTGGTGATGTTTTAGATTTGGCGGTTCAGCATGGAATTGTTGGAAAATCTGGTGCTTGGTTTGATTATGCAGATGCAAAAATTGGTCAAGGACGCGAAGCCACCAAACTATATTTAAAAGATAACCCAAAAGTACTAGCTGAAATCGAGAAAAAAGTCCGAGAAAAAGTAGTCGAAGAGGCAAAATAATATGAATCGCGCAATAATTTTGCACGGCAAACCAGAAGTTGAAGAATATCACGATACTAGCATTGACAGTCAAAGCAACTGCCATTGGATACCTTGGTTACAGCAACAACTTTGTGCACGCGACATATTAACACAGACCCCAGAAATGCCCGAGCCGTATCAACCGAACTATGATAAATGGAAAAATGAATTTGAACGTTTATCTCCAGACGAAAATACGCTTCTGGTTGGACATAGTTGTGGCGGTGGTTTCATAGTTCGATGGTTAAGCGAAAATCCAGACAAAAAGGTTGCGAAGGTTGTATTGGTTGCACCTTGGCTTGATATCGAAGGCAATTATCCTGATATGTTTAAATTCTCTTTAAGGCCCGACATTGGCAGCCAGTCTATTCAGGGTATCCATTTGCTAGTATCAACTGATGACTATCGGGTTATTCAATTGACAAAAGACAGCTTAATAAACACAGTCGCAGACATTAAATATCATGAGTTTGAGGGTTATAAACATTTTACTTTCTCAAGTATGAAAACCCGTGAGTTTCCGGAACTTGTTGATATCTGCATAGGATAATTATGAAGATTACATCGATATCTGCCCAGGTACGTGACAAGAATCGCGTCAATATTTCAGTTGACGGAAAGTATCGGTTTAGTTTGGACGCCTATCAGCTACTTGATTTGGGGATAAAAATAGGTAAGGAGTATGACGAGGACGAGCTGTTTGCACTAGAGCAAGAAAGTTTATTTGGAAAATTGTATGGTCGGGCACTAGAATATTGTCTATCGCGCCCACACAGCTCGCGTGAGGTGCGTGATTACCTTTATCGTAAAACAAGGCCGACAAGGGGCAAAAATGGTGATATGAGGCCTGGTATTGCGTCTGATATAACTGACAGAGTATTTAAACGGCTTGAAGAAAAGAAATACATTGACGATATTAAGTTTGCTCATTTCTGGGTTGAAAACAGGTCCCTCACAAAAGGCGTTAGCAAACGAAAACTATCTGCTGAACTTCGAGCTAAGGGAATAGAGGGCAGTATTATTGAAAACGAATTAAACTTGACCGAACGTAATGATGAATCGGAAATTCAAAAAATTATTGCTAAAAAACGTAGTCACTACCCAGACAATCAAAAACTAATGTCATATTTGGCCAGACTAGGTTTTGATTACGACGACATTAAGCAATCGTTAAATAGCAGCCAAGACTAAATATATTAGTAGTTTGAGATTCTACCATCTACCATCTACCAACTACTATCTACTACTATATTTCCTTACTGTTCGTTTGTGGGTTGGTCGATCTAAATGGGTTTACGAAGGCGTTTTTTTCTGTTTTTTCTTCATGAACAACTTTTTTTGTAGCAGACTTCACTGTTATTGTAGTGTTACTTATTTCAATAATTTGACTGCGGTGAATAAGTAGTTCGGTATTACCAAAGCTTTTTATCATTTTTTGCTTGACTCTAATCTGCTGTATTATAAAACTGTTTGTTTCAATACTGTAGTCAGTTATTTTACCAAGTTTTTTACCGGTGTCGTCAATCACCCTGATGCCAATTAAATCAAAATGTAAATCGATTAGTCTTTGTATAACAATAACGTCTTGGTTGCCAATAAATTCATCGTTACTATCGATTATCATGCCTATGGCGCTTAGTTCGCGGACATCAGCCATGCGCAGGTATGAGGGGTGTTCAACAAGCAATGGGCCTTCAACTTCATAGGCAACAATCCTGAGATTACTTGGGTCAATGATGGGCTGCTTAATAATGGCAAGCCTTGTGCCAGTCTGGAGACCCATTACAGATATCCCGATTATTCTTGAACCTAGAAGTAACATATTTATAGTATAAGCGTTTTAAACATTATAGCCAACTATTCAGAAAATGGGTTTGTTCTGGAGGTGGGTAGTGATGGAGCATCATTTACGTTGTCGCTTATATCTAATTGTTCAAGCCGAGTAATTGTCGATTGATCAAAGCTTGTGATTTCACTAGATTGGTTGAGGTTGTTGATGGCTGGTGACTGGTTAATTATATTTGCAAGTATTATGACTGATGAAATTAATCCAGCCCCAATAACAATAATGAAGAAAATTAAAAACATTTGTTCAGATATAAACTTTGTGATTTTATTCATATATCCCTCGTTAATATCTCGATCGTTAACGGATCAGTTGTGATATCGTTTTTTGAATTTGAAGCTCTACTTATATTGATGCCCGTAATTTGCATAATAGGCAAGTTGCTTTCAATTAATTTTAAAAATTTGATGAAGTTTGCTATTGGTACTGGGTTGACAAGTGTAATTACAACAGGCATAGTAGTTAATGCTCCGAATGTCAATTTACTAGATGCCTCAGATGAAACTGGTCTAGTAAAGCTAAAGCCCCCGTCAATTATTACGCCACTCAAAGATGCGTATTTGTTTAAATCTTTTATTGCCTGATCCTGATATTTTGAGCCTATTACTGAAATTGTTGAGGTTTTACTAATTGTATTCTGAAAACTAGAAATCTTTTCTTTTAGTGCTTTTAAATCATGAGACGACAAATTAGTTGATGATGAGCCTGGTGTTTCATCCTTTTTTTCTAAGGCAGATTTAAGTAAGGCAGATTGAACTAAGTAAAATGACACCACTGCACCGGCGGTAATTAATATAATAGCAATAATCATTAATAATCTTAAACTAGTAGCTTTTATTATAAATTTTTTCATAGACTTGAGACCTTTTTTAGCATTACTGTTACAGTAACTGCATACGGGTAAGTAGATAAATCGTCCTGAATAGGTTTTATGTTTAGAATTGTTGGTTGTGAAAATACCTTTAATTTAGCAAAGCCATCTTTTATTTGTTGGCCGACATCTTGAGTTGTAGCGCGAACGGATATTTTTATTGGCTCATCAACAAAAGAATTGTTTAGAGAAATATTTTCAATAATTGAGCCAGCTGGCAGTGCTGAGGCAATATTGGTTATAACATCTGAATATACTATCCTCTGGTCTAAAATTGATTTAATTACAGCTAGGTCTGATTTGATCTCATTGGCTTGATCGATTACAGCAGACGAGTCAGTGCTTGGTTGGATGGAGCTTGACGCAGCGTTTTGACTATTCTCAGTCTTTAGGAATGAGTAGGCGACCGTACACGCTACTGCGACAAATATAACACCAAACATCAGAAAAACTAAGCATTTAATTAGAACTACATTTTGACGAGCTGCACGAATTTGTTTTTTATTATCATAGGGCAAAAGGTTAATCATATCCGATAGCTCCTATTTGTTATTAAGGCTAGCCCGGCTACGGTTATATAACGTGGTTTAAATTGTTGAGCAGCCTCTGGTAGTTTCCCAAAGTCAAGCTTTTGCCAGGGACTCGCAACACGTGAAGGCATTACTAGCTCATTAGTAAAATAATCACCTATACCTGGAACATTGCATCCGCTACCAACTATCAACAACTGTTCTAATTTTTGGTCGCTACTAATCCTTTCGTTGTAATAACGGATGACTTTTCTGGTTTCCATAATTATTTGTTTAAGACTCGGCTCAAGTGCTGCTTTAATTTTTTCTTGTTTTGAACCAGCGTTTAAACCATTTAAGACTTTTAATTGATGAGCGTTCTCAAGAGCTATCTCGAGTCTTTTTGCAATATCAAGTGTAAAAGTGTTACCGCCGATTGATAGGCTGCTAGTAACTCTTACTGTACCGTTGTCAAGGATTGCGATATCTGTGCTTGCTGGGCCAATGTCGACAATGATTGTTGGGATGCTGCCGTCCTCAGTCTTTGTCAACAAACGAGCAATCGAGTTAGTGCTTGGCTCCACTAGACAAACTATTAAACCAGCACCTTCTGCAGCAGCGACAGCTCTGTCAATAATTGCCTGCGGAACAGCGCTAAGTAAAACTGTTATTTCAGACTTTGTTCGCTTAACGACTTCATAATCGATGTATAGTTTGGATGCGGGTATTGGAATATATTGATCAACTTCAAGCGCAACAGCATCCGATAAATGTCTCTCAACCTTGTTGGGTATAGAAAATGTTCTTGAGAAGCTTCGTGCCGCAGGTATACTGATCGCGATGTGGTTGCTGTTTATAGTGCCTATAATATTGTTTTTTAATAAAGATTTTATGCTTTCAGTTAAATAATTGCTATCTGACTCTAATGACTGTTTTATTTTTATAGGGTCAAGGTCAAGTGACCCATAACCAAGGACTAGCCACTTTTGTGAGTCAATTGCCATTATCTTGATACCAGTATTACTTATATCAAGCCCGACAATTGGTTTATCTGTATAAAATAGTTTTTTCATTGATGCCCACATATAATCCTTGACTATATTATAACATGAGCATTGTTTGAAATATTATCTTATTTTATACTTTG
>CAZCIE010000013.1:0-9448 GCA_964498955.1 uncultured Saccharimonas sp. (SeqCode)
GCATATGTTTATTATATCAAATTAAATCAAGTATTACCAAGTGCTCGATATGAGGTGTACGTGGGAAAAAGTTGTACCCCATATGCCATATGATTTTGTATTTTTCAGATAACATCGCAATGTCACGGGCTTGGGTGACCGGGTTGCATGACAAATAGATAATTCGTTCGGGCGTTACCTGCAAAATTTTGTCAACAACATCGGTATGAAGCCCGGCGCGCGGTGGATCAACGATGATAATTGAATCAGTATTTATTGTGTCTAGTACTTTTTCGCTGGGTGCCAGCAAAGCTTTCACGGTTTTTTCACGTTCTAACGATTTAATATTTTGCTTCATTTCAATAACGGCATGTTCATTAATTTCTACCAAAGTCACATCTGCCCCACCAATTGTCAGTCCTATCGTGCCAACTCCACTATACAAATCAACGACTGGCTTGCCGGCAATAATCCATTTTTTCATATCTTTTAAGGCCTGCTCGTAAACCGGAATGTTAATTTGAAAAAATCCCTCAACTGCATAGTCAAATGGGACATCCAAAATACTGTCGGACAGATTTGTTGTGCCCCATTGTTGTAAGCGCTTAGTAATCACACTGGCTGGGCTTTTTGGATTTGAAAAAATTAATTCAAATCCACTAACTTTTAGCGATTTTATCTCGTTTTCAGTTAGCGGCGCAAAATCGGGCTCTTTAACGTATAGCTGCATTGCAATTTTGCCACTTTGGTCACAACGGATTAACAATGTTTTCAACATGAACGCTTTGACTTCGTCTTTGGTGCGTAGTAGGTCGCGTAGCGCCTGTCCTGCCCGATTAATTTCGGGTCGTGCCAGTGATGTGCCTTCAACCGGAATTTTGCCATGTGTGCCACGCTTAAAAAACGCTAGATCTAGCGTGTCTGTGTCTTTATTAAAATACCAGCTAAATTCGACTTTGTTGCGGTATTCAAACTGGTTATTGTCGGTATAGACTTCGATTTTGTTTGGTAATTTGGTTTTGTGTAATTTATAAGCAGACTCAATTAATAATGCTTTATATTTTTGTTCACTGTCAAAGTCCATAATTTGCCACGGGCTGGTTGACATATAACTGTCTGGGTCAAATGGGGCTGTTCGCTCATTAGATGGCACTAAAACCTCGGTCACAACACCTTCGGCCAGTTTTGACTTTTTCTTTGTAATTTGGACGTTCACCTTTTCGCCAGGTAGCCCACCCCATACAAATATCTTGCATCCATCATTCATGGTTGCAATTGTTTGCCCACCACCTACGATATCTTGTAGGGTAACAGTGACATTTGGGAACACTCTTTGTTTCATTGGAATAGTATAACACCTTTGACTGTGTTATAATTATCTCAGATAATATTAAACAGATAGGAATATCATGCAAAAAAGTCGAAACAGCCATGCAGCCGACATCAAGCGCAAGGCAAAACTAAAAGCTAAGATCGAAAAGCGTAAAAAAGCCCAACTTTAACTAAGGCTAGATAAATATTTCTAAACTTATATTAGTCAATCACTACGACTTTTCGTTTTCTTTCTTTTGTGAAATAGTTTAGAAGTAGATAGTAGGTCGTAGGTAGTATAAATTTTATTACTCAAGGAATTGAGAATATATCTGGCAAATATGGGATACCGCCACTGATAATTTTCACCGTAAATTTATGGGCTACATAATAAGAAACTGAGAACTACTATCTACCATCTACCACCTACAATCTACCCCCATAGCATATTACTAAAAATAGTATTAGAAGTTATATAATAATACTCTTGCTTATCATCTGTTGTCATGGTATTATTGCTCTATGAGTAATCATAAGAACATTTGTAGTCAACCGTATACCGATATTATCGGCCTATTTTCCATGGTTAACGGCCAAATACAAATGGACTTATCAAGCTAATAAACATTAATTTACGTCGCTAGGTAAGTCTCCGCCCGGAGACTATTTTAAAATCTTAAATAATACATATCTGTCGGAGACTCCCCTGGTTGCATAAATAGCAACCTTGTTCGTTAAAAATTCAAGATGATGAAAGAGAGGTCAAAAACGATGAAACAGGTCAAAACTTCCCTCTTCCTCCTACGGTTGGAAATGATAATAACCTACGGGTTAATATCAATGCCGATTATGGTGCCTTTTTACCATTCAATCGGTATGGACCAAGGCCAGATAGGACTGAGCCAAACGTTTTTCACATTGGTGATACTGGTATTTAACATCCCTACCGGCTGGATAGCTGACAAGTTTAGCCGCAAATTGTGCAATGCGTTTGGTGATTTAACGGCGGCTATGGGGTTTGTGCTGTACTCACAGGCAAAGAGCTTTGTGGATGTAGTAGTCGCCGAGGCAGTACTGGGTATAGCACTGTCATTCACCCAGGGAGCGGACTTCGGGATGCTGGAGGTTTACGCCAAAGTTATGGACGCAACTGGCAAATTATTCAAAAAGATAAACGTGCAAATTGCGACATGGCAACCAATCGAGGGCATCGCCGCATTAATAATCGGCGGCCTGGTCGGCGTAAAGTATCCCCGTTTCACAATCGCAATCTCCGGCATTCCCTTCCTGATTGGCGCCATCTTGTCATTTTTTATGCAAGATGACGGTGAGCGGCTAGTATCAGAGCACAAAAACCCGTTAAAGGACATTTGGCGTGTTACAAAAAGCATCGTCAAGCCCGATCTGTGGCTAAGGTGGCTGATTATTGGTTGCGCAATTGCCAGCGGTATTACCCATGTAATGATTTGGGCGCTTACACCGTTAATAACCGCTTCGGGTGCACCTGACGCTGTGATTGCAGCAGGATGGGTATTGAATTCACTGTCAATTACGATTGGCGCCAGAATTGCCAAGCGTTTTATTGACAAGTTGCCAGGATGGGCTAAGTTTTTGGTTCCAACAGTTGCGGTGTTTATTGCTTTGACAATTATGAGCATACATCTGTCAATCTGGACGATTTGGCTTTACTCGTTTTTGGGGATGGCCCAAGGCTGGGCCAGCGCTGTTATGATGCCGATGGTCCAAGCAGAAGTCCCTGGCAAATACCAAGCAACAGCAGTCTCAATCACAAAGTGCGTAGCGCAAATCTTGTATGCTCCATTAGTTTGGGCGGTAGGCTTGGCTGGTCGCGTCAACATTCGCTTGTCGATGGTGGCAACCGTGGCCATCTTTGTGCCACTGGTGCTGGTTACTGTAACAAGGCTGAAACATCTTGAAAAAAAATGAACGAAAAGCCCGAGGTAAAATCTCGGGCTATTCAATTGTCTTGATTTTGAACATTCGATTTAAAAAGTATTGTGCAGAAAAAGCCAAAGTGCTAAGACCAGCAAGCAGTATTGCGATAATTATTACGATTTGTGGATCGATTTCGGGCTTGGTTGTAAACCGAGAAAAATATGCAAGAAATAAAGGTACTGTAATCAATACAACCTTGATAATTAAGATAATCATCGAAGTTAATTTGATGCGTGACTTCTTGGTGTCTTTTTTATGCTGCAACTTTATTATTAATGGTGCAGTGTTCTTTGCGGTTTTGTCGACAAAGTTTCTACTGGTTTTGACAATTTTTGATGGCATCTTTATTAGGATGTAAATCGTTAATGCTAACAAAAAAGTTGTAACCAGCACTGCAAAAATAATTGCAATAAGGCTAGGTGGGCTTTGGCTTACAACAATTTGTGTTGTTATGACTTCTATTTTTTCAGTGCCGGTACTTGTTGTGATGTTTGTTGCAGCTGATTCTAGCAAGCTAAAATATAGCAAAATTGACCACACCCACTGTATCGCACAAAAAAAATATCCAAAACCGCTAAAACAGCTTACAATTTTTTTGCGAATTTTAATACTGATCATGGTTAAATCATACTAGACATCGTAAAGATTAACAAATCTGGTTTTTTAGACAGATATTAAAATACCCGCCCAGAAACATATAGCTACCTATGTTTCTGGTACGGGTTGGGTTGGTTTATTCAGCTGATGGTTTTAATGGTACTAATTTGATGTCATTAATATCTAACGGGTTAACTATAATTTCCATACAGTTTTCTTGGCGACACATCGGCACCTCATTACCGGCTGCAATCATCGCAAGCCTTCTTTTTGACTCGGCTCTGTCGGCTTGTGTCTCGTGTACGCCCCCATACATTTCTATTTCTGACATCATCGCGTGAAGATAATCTAACGATCCAGGTTTATTTAGATCTAAGTGAAGCATTTTGATAGGTACGTTTTTCTGTTCGTCACTCATTTATATCCAGCTCCTAAAAAATATTTCCAATCACAGGTAGCTCTGCCATTGGACGGCCAGTATTTTTGTAATGCGTGGCTGTCCAATGGCCGAAACAAATAAATACGCCAGCTTCGTACTGGCGCTTTTTATATAATATAAATTAATAATTACGCAGTACGGGCTGGCAAAATATGAGCGTGGTTATTAATGTTTGAAATCACAGCTGAATATCCATTGTAGCCATTTTTCATCCAATCGCTTATTCTAGCGACGGTTCGGCTGCTAAGATTAGTCTTTTTAACTATTTCAGAATATGTGTTACCCGATTGCAGCATTCTGGCTGCCTCTAGCCTAGCGCTTATCTCGATAATTTCTTTTTCGGTCATAACATCACGTAAAAAGTTTTGTAAAGTGTTAATATCATCAATCGCCAAAATAGAATCGGCAAATTGTTTTGTCGCTTGGTCGTCCCAGATTGATTGATTATTATTCATCATATCTACAGTTTACCAAAGTAAAGCAGATTTGTCAAGTATTTATGTAAAAATCTTGTAATTTATTCGTTGATTTCAATCTTTGGCAGTACATATTTGCCAGATTTTTCTAGGTCAATGTATCGGTTTTCGGTGTATTTAGGCTCACAAACATCAAATGTTATTAATTTTTGATCGTGGCTAGCAGTCAATTGGACAGCCTGGCCTACTTTTATATCAACTGTTTGATTGTCGCAGTCAGGGCCAAAATCGTATATTTGGTGTGATTCAATACCTTTGTCGTTGCGGCTAATCACAGTTAAAGTGCCTTTTCCTCCTAAATATCCTATTATTGTACTCTCACCTTCGCCTATTTTTTGCAGCGGTGTCGATACGTCGCAATTAATTACTTCAACTCCAAAATCAATGTCATGGTTGTTTGTAAATTCATAGGTTCGGCAGCTTACGCCGTGTTTAACATCGCTGATACCGGTGAATTTTACATCTGTTCCATCAACTAATTTTTGGACTCGGGAAAGTGCCATTCTTTCTTCTGGGGTCGGTGTATTTATACTTTCAAATAATGGTTCATAACCTTCCGAAAAATACACTGGGTTATCTTTATAGTCAACGAATGCAGTTTTTAATGCGGCTTCGGTAGGGTGTCGATAAAGTACAAACTCATAATAACCTGTAATTGGTAGTACTTGAAAATCGGTTTGCCAAGATGATATTTTGTATGGGACAGATTTAATTGCACTTAATGCTGCTACTTGTAACTCTTCATCGTCAAAATTATATATTGTTTCATCGGTTGTGGCGTTATGTTTGATTTGGTAGGCTGGGACTTCGTTGCCTTTTGAGTATGGTGAATTGTCGCCAGGGCCAAATTCGCAAACTACTTGCATATTAGGGTTTACAACGATATTTCCACCATAAAGTGGTTTAAAAAATTCATTTACATTTACTAAATAATTAGCAACATTATTTTCCGTGATATGGTCTTTGACACGCTGTTTAGTCGTTTCTCGGTCCTTGCCATAAGTGGTATATTTTGGTAAGTCCCTGATTTTTGGTAGCACGTTTACATAATATAAACTTGAACTCATTTGGTCATAATATTGGTCGGGATCGGTCAAGTATTCATTAGCATCCACTGTTAATCCGAATGGTCTTGGCAAGTCCATTTCTTCGAGTGCCTTAAAACCAACACTCTTATCATCATATAATTTTTCGGCAATTTCATTAAAGCCGAGTCTTTTAAATTCGTTCGAATATTCGTTTATTGTTGCGCCATCAGGATATTTAGAATCAATATTAACAGTGCTGTCTGTCATGTTAGTTATTATAACATTTTTTTTATGAATTATCGAAATATTTTTGTTTCAATTTTGTTTTTTTGAATACGTAAGCGGAATCAAGCAAAACATCACAATATGTAATAGAATATAAGTATGACCTGTTTAGCCAGTACACCGATCCGTTTGAGCGTAAAATTGGTAAGTTTTTTGCAAAGCTAAATGAAGATGACCAAAAAAGCTATATCTCATCAACTTTACTTGGTTTGATGCAAAAAGATTTAGTCAAGATTAACTTACTAAGTGAAGCAAAATATAAGGGCTATAAATATTTAAACAAGTCAACGCGACGAAGGTTATACGCTAATTCTCAGTTGATTTGTAGTGATTTTAAGCAATTTTGCGAAAAGTATCAGTATAACGAGAGCAAGGTAGCAGAAGAAATTCGTGCAACTGGTGCAAATATTGCAGGTGTTATTCCCTACCCGGAAAAGTTAGCATATATTAGTGCAATTATGAACTATTTGTCGCCCAATGCTGGCACATATTCATATCGCGAGTCCAGTACTTTTGGTGAACTTCTAAAGAATCCGGCCGATAAAGACTTGCAGGGTGATTGTAATCAAATTGTTACTTTATATATTTATCTGTATTCGGTCAAATATGACATTTCAGACTTGCAAATAAAAACATATCCAGGCCACGTTGCCCTACATTTTCACGGCGTAGATGTAGAGGCCACAAACGGTACTTTTCAAAATTATAATCATGAAGAACAACGGGTGCTGCCAATTCAAGAGATTGTTAGTGTTAACTTGCTTGACGTAACAGACAAGTATTTTTCGACGCATTCTATTGACCCAGAATCTCAATTACAGTCTGCCCGTCTGGCGCTGCTTGTTAGTAGTAATCAACAGATGGTTCAACAAAATTTAACAGCAACTTATAATAACGCCGTTGCTAGTATGATGGGCCAAAATAATTATACAGCTGCATTAAAGTATGCTAGGCAAAGCAAAAACTTGATGCTAATTCAGTTGGTTGGACATAATGGTGCAGTCAAGCTGCTGAATGAAAAGCAATATAAATTGGCTGAAAAGTTTGCTCAATTTGCGAGCGATAAAACTGATTTGCTAAAAACAATTTATTATAATCACGCGGTTGATTTGTATAATTCTGAAGACTATTTGGATGCAATTAAGCAATTTCAAAAATCTGGCGGTCATCAAGATATAATCAGTAAATGTTACGTGGGTCTGTATATGAACGAGCAGCGCAAATTAGGATCAATGTCGACAAAACAGGATGTTCAAAATAACAAATCAATAATCAACAATATGTACCATTACGCAAAGCTGTCTGGTGATAGCAAGATTATTGACCATGTTAAAAGTTTAATGAAATATTTATAGCCAAAGTAATTTAAAGTTTGTTTGATTATAGCATTTGGGCATTTTTTAGGGGCGGACAACATTGTCCGCCCCTATGGCGTCGCAGCGCCACTTACATATTGACTGATAATAAGTAGTTTTTGCCGTCTTTCAGGCATTCTTTCATGATTTGTACAACCTCTTCCGGGAATTCGCTGAAGGACAATTGATGGTGAAATTGCGCAACCATGACTTTGGTGGTCTCAAACAAGTCTTTTTGTGTAAAATCCCAGTTATCGGTCAGAAATTTTAACACGTTCATAAAAAATGCCGAAAAAACAAAATCATGCCCTTTTTGGGCTCCTGATGAAAGTAGCACTTTTACCAAATTAAAATTATACTCCTCATCAATATAAAGTTCGGCGCCCCAACATATAGCTGTGCCTCTTGGCAGGTTGTTTTGGGCTTCGTGTGTCTGGTCTATCATGCGCTCTTTAAACTCTTTCTCTTGAGTCCCCATGACGCTTGAAAGTTTATTCATCTCATTCCGAAGTTCTGTTTCTATGATGAAAAGCATCATATAGACATAACAATGGTAAGGGTTGCCCTCTGCGCCATAATACGCCATAAACTCTACGATATTTTGAAAATAAGCTGGCGGATCGCTTTTGCCTAAAAATTGGGTTTCGACACACAGGCTGTTTTTCGCAGAATCATAAGTAAATTTAAACTCAAAGATATCCAGTGTTGTTGTGGCCTGCTTGTCATCAAGTGTGCTAAACAGAGCCCTGCGAAATGGGTTTGACGTCGTAGACTCAGCACTGCATTTAGCAGTTTCTTTTTCGATGTTTTCATTGATTACGGCAATAATGCCGTTCAGCTCTTCAAGCCACCGTTTTTTTGTCGCTGACTCGCGGATATCAATAAGTGGGCCGCTTTTTTCGTGAAGCCAATCATGAAAATGTCCTAAGCCTTTTATTATGTTTTCATCGGTTTTTAAATAGGTAACAAATAGAGTCATCAGTTGTGCTATGTTTTCCAGTTCAAAACGGTATTGGCCAATGAGTGCCAGCAAGCTGGGCGGTATTGTTTTGCCGTTGTACTCAAATCCAATCTTGACTCCGCCTACAGTATGTTCTTTCATTACATTTCAACCTTTCAATACATATTTTGTTGATGTTATAACCAACAGTAATATAGCCTGTTTCGACTAAATTGCTGTTGGTCATAACTGGTTATATGTAATGAAAATTATCAGCCAGATTGTAAAGTTTCATCAGTATTATCGTACCACACCTCTGTAATAACAGATGTAGTAAATTTATACTAATTTTATGATTTTGTCAACCTTTCTTGCACTCAATAACCTATTTGCTAATATTTCTATGAATTTGAGATAATATTTGTCTTTAATAGTAAAACAAACAAAAGGGTCTAATTATCGGTTCTTTTTGCAATTAAGTACTTATCTTGGTTAAGAACCATGAGCCTGTCGAATGGCCCATGTGATAGCAGAAAAGGATGGTGGCCACTATTTCTGCTGTCGCACTTGGCTGGGATGGAGGGATATCGCCAGCAAGCTGGCTCCTCCGTTTGCTCATAAAAACATGTAAACACGTTTTTATTTCGCTGCACTTCGCCGACCCCCGAACTTTTGCAAGCAAAAGTCATCGGGGCTTCGGATCCCGACAATCTCAGCCATGAAAAATAGAGCCCAAATGGACTCTATTTTTCTTGGCTGAGCATACCGGTCTAGTACAAATTAAAAAACAAACATAACTATATATAACAGCTATTAGACAACCCCTAAACTATATTAAGGTCTGGGTATTTAATTCTTAATTGTTCTTTTTCAGCTGAGGTTAGATTAGGAAGATAAAGATCACCTCCAACTGAAGTTGGTAAAGTTAAGCCTTCAGCTGAGGTTAGGCTGCGAAGATCAAGATAACCTCCAACTGAAGTTGGTAAAGTTAAGCCTTCAGCTGAGGTTAGGTTGCGAAGATAAAGACCACCTCCAACTGAAGTTGGTAAAGTTAAGCCTTCAGCTGAGGTTAGGCTGCGAAG
>CAZCIE010000014.1:0-6808 GCA_964498955.1 uncultured Saccharimonas sp. (SeqCode)
GCTTGTGGTTTCCGTGGGAGTAAAAAGGGTACAGCCTATGCTTCTCAAGTTGCCGCAGAAAAAGCTTGCGAATTAGCTAAGTCTCAATTTGGTGTTAAGTCAGTCGACGTTATGGTAAAAGGAGTTGGATTAGGCCGAGATGCAGCAATTCGTGCAATGGGCAGTTTTGAGATAATTGTTGATAGTATTAAGGACGTAACTGGAATACCACACGGTGGTGTTCGACCTAGAGGAGCGAGAAGGGCATAATTATGGCTAGAGACACATCACCTATTGTAAAACAGTGCCGACGTGAAGGCTATGTTCTTCATCCCAAAGCAGTTAAAGTTATGGCAAAAAAAACTGGTATACCTGGTATGCACGCTAATGGCAGACAAGGTAAATCAAGCTTATATTTAACTCAGTTACGTGAAAAACAAAAGGTTCGTCGTATTTATGGACTTCTTGAAAAGCAATTCGCAAAGTTAATGGATGAGGTAACTCGAACAAGTGCTAATGGCCAATTGCCAGGCGAATTATTGCTTCAGATGCTAGAACGTCGCATTGACAACGCAGTTTATCGAGCAGGCTTTGCTACAAGTCGTCGTGCCGCTAGGCAACTAGTTGGTCATGGTCATTTTATGTTGAATGGTCGTCGTGTAAATATACCATCTATTCGTCTTCAGGTCGGTGACGAATTAGTTGTTCGTCCAAAAAGCACAAAATCTGGGTATTTCACTCAGATGGACGAAATTGAGAAAAACACTTATCAACAGCCACTAAGTTGGCTAAAAAGTGATACAAAAAATCTTAAGATTTCGATTACCGGGCTTCCAACTCGAGACGAAGCCGAAACAGATATAAAAGAACAGTTAATCGTTGAGTATTACTCACGCTAAAAAGGAGTCAAAAATTATGATGACAAAAATTATCCATAACCCAGCATTATCAAGTATTGATGATCAAAGTTCGACAATCGCAACATTTAATATTGAACCTTTGCATGTAGGTTATGGCAACACGCTAGGCAATAGCTTACGTCGTGTACTGCTTTCTAGCATCGAAGGTGGCGCAATTGTTGCATTTCGAATTGATGGTGCCACTCATGAATTTACTACTGTACCTGGAGTCAAAGAAGACGTTATTGATATAATGCTAAATATCAAAAATGTTCGACTTAAAGTTTACGGTGACGAGCCAGTTGAGCTTCGTCTAGAGAAAAAAGGCGCAGGTCCAGTTCTTGCCTCTGATATAAAAACAACTGCTGATGTTGAAGTTGTAAACCCAGACCAAATTATCTGTACAATCGATGATCCTAAAAAGTCTATATTAATGGATATTGTTGCCGAATCTGGTCGTGGATACCAAACAATTGAAGACTCCAGTGCAAAGCGACTTCACAGCGACATGATTGCTGTCGATGCAATATTTAGCCCAGTTCTTCGAGTACGTTATAAAGTTGACGGAACTCGTGTTGGTCGTGAAACTAACCTTGATAAACTGTCGTTAACTATTGAGACTGATGGTTCATTAACACCTCGCGAGGCTTTTGAACAAGCAGCCGCAATATTAGTCAATCAGTATACTGCGCTTGCAGGTTCGACTGTTGTTGCATCGGCACCAGCCCTTGGACAAGAAATTGATGATGAATCTAGTGAATTAAATACTTCAATCGAAGAATTAAACTTAACTGCAAGAACAGCCAACGCGCTAGTTAATAACGAAATCCGTACCGTTCATGATTTAGTAACATTAAGCGAACAAGATTTACGAGAACTAAAAGGCTTTGGATCAAAAGCATTAGAGGAAGTAAAAGAAAAGTTAGCGGAATTGGAAATTTAATATGCACAGACACGGATATGTAGGACGAAAATTTGGCAGAGAGTGCGATCAACGCGACGCCCTTATTAAGGGTCTAATGACTAGTTTAGTTATAAGCGGCAAAATCGAAACTACTCTACCAAAAGCTAAAGAGCTAGTCCGCAATATAGAAAAACTTATTACAAAAGCCAAAAAAGGTGGGTTGCACAATCGTCGACAAGTTATTGCCGGCCTAAATACACAAGAAGCTGCCAATAAACTCATTGAAGTTATAGCACCTCAATTGACAAAGCGTACAAGTGGGCATGTCCGTGTTCAGCAAACAACTTTAAGAATTGGTGATGGGACTCAAATGGCAACAGTATCTTTTGTAGATGATATTAAAGAAGCTACCAGGGATGATATAGAAACGAAAGTTGAAAAAGAGGTTCATCCGCCTAAGCTTTCAAAGAAAGTTTTGGAGGACAAATAATGGTAAATGCAAAAACATATTCACAAAAACCAACCGAGGTTACTCGTCGATGGATATTGATCGACGCTTCAAGCGCATCTTTGGGACGCATTGCTACTGCTTGCGCCAAATACCTTATTGGTAAGTACAAACCTACCTACACGCCTCATACAGACGCAGGTGACTATGTTGTCGTCATAAATGCTAAAAATCTAGTAGTAACTGGCAACAAAGAAACTGATAAGATGTATTACCGCCATTCTGGTTTTCCTGGCAACTTGCATGAAGCAACTTTGGGTGAACTTCGAGCTAAATCACCAGAAACTATCATAACTGAAGCCGTTAAAGGTATGATACCACGTAATAAACTTGCTGCAGACCGCTTGGGACGTCTGCGAGTTTTTGCTGGCGCTGATCATAGCCACACGGCACAAACACCAGAGAAAGTAGAGGTAATGTAAATATGGCTGTAACAAAATATCTGTACGGCTTAGGGCGACGCAAATCTGCAACTGCTACGGCACGCTTGCTACCCGGTAAAGGCAAGGTTACTATTAATAACAAGCCTGCTGCTGAGTATTTGAACGGTAATAAAACGCAGCTTGCCGAAATTACTGATCCACTTGCATTGGTTAATAAACAATCAGAATTTGACATCAGTGTATTAGTAAAAGGTGGCGGTGTTTCTGGCCAAGTTGACGCAATTAAACTAGCTATTGCAAAGGCAATTACTGTTGGATTTAGCGACTTACGTACAGTTCTTAAAAAAGCCGACTTTTTGAAGCGTGATTCCCGCGAAAAAGAACGTAAAAAATACGGTCTTAAGTCTGCTCGAAAACGCGAACAGTTTTCAAAACGTTAAAGTTAGAATTAAAATACCCAAAAAACCAGCAAATGCTGGTTTTTTGAGTATTTTAAGGGGCGGACATCTGTCCGCCCCGGTTTCATTTTGTCAAGCTATGAATATACATTGATAAGAAAATTGTTAACTATAAAGATAATCATGTTCTGCAAGTCGAATTTTTGCTTCTTCTGCGAATTGACGTTTTAGACTCTGAGTGGCCAAGTCTTCAATTTGCAAGTCAATGCAAGGACGTTCAAAATCATAAATCAAACAATACAGTGCAGCGCAAATCTCTTCGTTACTGAAAAAATCGTGTTTCATGATTGACTCAAAGTGATCAATGTCGGCTATTTCAATCTTGGAAAAGTCAGAAACATCAGTTCTGTACTGGGCAGTAATGATTGGTATGTTATTTTTTGACTTGACAACATTAAAACCAAAAGCGCAGCGAAATGGTAAAAATCCGATAAAACTTTGGACGTCCCGTAAAAACTCTTGAGTTAATTCAATTTCTTCTTCGAGTCGCAAGCCAGCGTTTTTGACATTATAATGTAAACTGTCTTGAATCATTTGTAAAACTGACGGCCATTCGTAAAAGTTATAAGGCGGATTGCTTAACAGATCACGGACATTCGAGACATACTTAACATACAATTCATAATTAACAAACTCTTTCGGGTCTTGCATAGTTAACTTAAGCTGTAAGTTATTGCCTCCTTTTGGATTTTTGACTCCGGGAATTTTGACAGATGCATGAATAATCCTGTGGTGCTTCATTTTTTTCCTCCTTGTCAATCGTGTATATTCGAAATATGACCCTATATCAGAGCCAGCATAAAGTTAACGAATATTACGCAAACTTTATGCCGGCTCAGATTAAATAGGCATATATTCATTAGCCTGATTGTGAAAAATCATCAGTACGCACAAGACCACACCTAAGTGCAACAGATATATATAATATAGAGCAATTTAAAGATAACGTCAATAATGCTATAATAAACATATATGGAAAAATCAATTATTTTAACTGGCATTAGATCTAATGAAGAACCCACCATCGGTAATTATTTAGGCGCAATTTTACCAATTGTGCATATGCAGCAAAATTTTGCTGGAAAATACCAAATAAATATGTTTGTGCCTGACTTGCACAGTTTTACTACACCTATCGAATATGATAAATTATACCGAAACACCCTTGATAATCTTAAGTATTTCGTTGCTGCAGGACTAGATATTGACGATCCAAACACGTTTTTATATCGACAAAGCTACATTTCAGCCCATAGTGAGCTAACCTGGATTTTGGATTGTTTTACTGGTTTTGGCGAAATGAGCAGAATGACTCAATTCAAAGAAAAATCTGTCGAAAACCCTAACTCTATTACTGTTGGTTTATTTAATTACCCAGTATTAATGGCGGCTGATATTTTACTTTATGGTGCAAAATATGTACCAGTTGGCGATGATCAATTTCAACATATCGAAATTACTCGTGATATAGCAGAGCGCTTTAATAGTAAATTTGGCGATATATTTGTAGTTCCAGAACCAACTAAAAACCAGTCAGAATTTATGAAACGCGACAAGGGACTGCGTATTCGCAGCTTGACAGACCCTATTAAAAAAATGAGTAAAAGTGATATAGATGAAAAGTCTAAAATACTAATGATAGATTCACCTGAAGTCGCTGCAAAAAAAATAATGGGTGCTACAACAGACAGCTTTGGTGTGATTAACTGGGACTGGGATAAGCAACCAGGAATCACTAGTTTATTGCAAGTTTTAGCGCTGTTGTCTGGCCGAGATCAAGCTGACGTAAACAGCGAATGGGTAGGTAAAACCAGTTATGGTGATTTTAAAAAAACAGTTGCTCAGACAGTTTTGCAATTTCTATCTGATTTTCAAAAAAAGCTTAAATTAATTACAGACGAGCAAATATTGGCTAAACTTGAAGAATCAGAACGTATTTTAACCCCAATTGCTAATAAAACCCTTCTGAAGGCTCAGCAGGCCGTCGGACTGCGTCCAAAGGTATAAATGGTGAAAGTAGCCAGTCGAGACATACTTGACCTCCTGAGGCGCTTTGAGCTGGCTGGTGACGAAAATGTACCTCGTAATATTGAAAATATTAAGATTAGCCATACGACCGCCACGAATACGCTTGTCTCGTTCCATTACATGAAAAAACAATTTTTTGTTTTGTTTGATGATACTGCCGAAGATGATGTTGATTATGTTATGTCACAGATTAAGACAGCACAGGGCAATATATTCGGCGAACTAGTTAAAAACCCCAAAGATTTGACATTGACATACGCTATGCCTTTTAGGGGTAAAAGTTGCTACCTAATGACAGTAACGTCTGCAAAAAAACGCCTCGACGTCGAGCTTGCTAGGCGATATCCTGATAATTCACGCAGCACTTGGCAAAAATATGTTAAATCAGGGTTTGTGAGTGTAAACGGAGTAATTGTTAATTCGCCTAAACATGACGTAACAGAAATTGATAATATCCAAATCAATATCCCCAAGCAACCAGATTTTAGCCAGTCTAAATTACCAATAATATATATTGATGATAATGTCATTGTAATCAACAAGCCAGATGGCCTATTGTCCCACTCAAAAGGTGCAATAAACGATGAGTTTACTGTTGCAGAGTTTTTTCGTAAATACACGACCTATAACCTTGCTTCAAATCGTCCAGGCATAATTCACAGGCTTGACCGAGACACTAGCGGTGTAATGATTGGTGCCCGGAATGTCGAAACCGCCAGCTTGCTTCAGGCACAATTTTCTGACCGAAAAGTTAAAAAAACCTATTATGCAGTGCTTGATGGTGTGCCAAAAATGCAAAAAGCAAATATTGACTTGCCCATAGGACGCAACCCATCAGCGCCAAGCACTTTTAAGGTTGATAGCAAAGGAAAAACAGCGTTAACCAGATATGAGGTAATTACTTCTAATCAAAAAAGTTCACTAGTAAAATTACAGCCCGCGACTGGACGCACTCATCAGCTCCGTGTTCATATGAGCTATATCAATACTCCAATAAAAGGCGATAAAGTATATGGAAAACCATCAGATAGACTATATTTGCACGCTTACAGCATTGAAATAACTATTCCAAGTGGAGATAGGCGAACATTTATGGCCGATATACCAATTGAGCTTGTAGATATCTTCCCAGGAATAAAAATATAATGAAACCAATATTAAACATTGCGAGTGAAAAAATCTTATATTCTATCGTCAAATGTATGCCTCAATCATTGTTAATACATGGCCCCGTTGGAGTAGGTTTAATAACAATTTGTAAATATATTGCAGAGTTACGAAATATAAAACCAATGATAATACTACCTGAAAAAAATGAAGTAATTGACCTGGTTGATGGTTCTATCAGCGTAAAAAGTATTCGTGATATATATGATTTGACGCGAACAAAAACTAAAAATAAACAAATTATAATTATTGATTATGCTGAAAGAATGACAAATCAAGCTCAAAATGCATTTTTAAAACTGCTTGAGGAGCCAGGTTTGGGAATAAACTTTATTTTAGCTACTCACTCTATGCAAAATTTACTTCCAACTATATTATCACGACTAGAAAAATTTGAATTAAAACCAATTTCATTAAATCAATCAAAAGATTTATTAAAAAAACTTGGTGTTTTTGACAAGATTAAAATATCTCAATTAATG
>CAZCIE010000014.1:6818-9373 GCA_964498955.1 uncultured Saccharimonas sp. (SeqCode)
ATGGCGTCAGGATTACCGGCCGAGCTAACAAGATTATCGAACAATGAAGAATATTTTAATTCACGAAGTCAAATCGTGCGTAATGCCCGTGAGCTGCTTACTGGCAGCTTGTATCAAAAATTACTGATTTCCTATAACTATAAAGATAGCCGTAGTGGGGTGCTACTATTGCTTGATGATGTTTTAAAGATTTTAAATCAAAGTATTAGTCAAAATCCTCAAATTGTGACAATTAACCGAATCGAATCAATCTTAAATACATACAAGCAAATTGAGGCAAATGGCAACATCAGGCTGTGCTTGGCGCGAATGGTACTGTGATTGCAGAGGGTAGATAGTAGTTGGTAGGTAGTAGATGGTAGAGCAACAGGGAATTAGCTACAATATGCATAAATTTAATTACGTCATTGAGATTCTTCCACCTACCATATACCACCTACCAACTACCGCATTTGAACTGCATTTGCTATACTAAAGGATATGCTAGGACTGTTATTGATAATTGCATTGGGTGCATGGGCATTGTATCATCGTCAAACTGTTGAAGAGGTAGAGGCTGATATTCCTGCACGCTTATCTGATAAATTAGATCAACTATGGTCTATTGCTCAGGACTCATTGCAGACAAAGCGCTATATGCGTGCAGAAAAAGCTTTACTTACAATTCTTCGTATAGACGAACGTAACACCAGCGCATATAACCGGCTTGGGATATTGTACGCCAAGCAAAAGTCGCTTAATGATGCTATTGAGTGTTTCGAAATTGCACAATCGTTAGAGCCTAATGCTAGCAGTTTGCACAATGTAGGTTTAATATATTACGAAACGAAAAATTACGATAAAGCGGCGCTTGCTTTTGAACAAGCAATCGAGCTGGATGAAAGTATGTCATCCAGATATATTGCATATGCAAAAGTTCAAGAAAAACTAGGCAATAGTAAAAAAATGATTGATGCTCTAGAAAAGGCTGTTGAGTTAGACCCTATACCACAAACATTAGCTATCCTTGCAGATGCCTATGAGCGCAACGGCGAGACAGAAATAGCTTTTAATATTCGGGAACGCGCAGCCAAAATAATTATTCCTCAGGGTCAACCAAAACATATACGTCAACCTCGTAAAGTAATGTAATTTTAGTATGTATATAAATATCAAAAATTTAGTATTTTTAAGGGTGCCTTTCGGCACCCCTATTGGTTAGATGAGAGATTTTAGTTTTGTGAAAAGACTTTTTGCATATTGCAGAAAATCTTCTTCACTTACACAGTAATCACTGTCAGTTAAGTCCGAGCACGTCAAGACTATCTCGTCGATATAGCAAGTTGATTTTGAATAATCTTTTGCTATACTGATTGAGCTTGGTCTGTGGGTAAATGCCATAAGCCATTGGCTAAATAGCTCCTCATTCGCCACTAGCTCTTTGACATATTCCAAAGATATAAATCTTTTACATGGGCTGGACTGTGTGATTATTTCCGGGTTGCAAAAGCCACCAGATCGATCAATCCTTATAACAACACGGTCACCATCATCTTCAAGCAAATTGCAGGGGACAAAACATTTGCCATTATCATGAATGGTTTTTATACCATTAATAAATAACAGCCCGCGCAGATTAACTGGTTTGTTCTGAGCTGTTTTTGGCGTTGCGCTTGTTGCTAAATATCTTTCTTGATCAACTTGGTTGCTTGTGTTGCGAATAGATTCTTTGCTTAGTTTGACCAGATCAATATCAGCTGGCTTGCTAGAATATCCACCAATCCTGTTTTCCTTAAAAAATGACTCTACATATTGTGGGTATTTAACCAAGTAATCGTATTCACTGATAGCCATCAAGCATGGGCTTGTCAGTAAGCGGACTTTTTTGATACTTTTACCTTCAAAATCTGCTGAAGAGTGCACAATATTGGCTTTTGGGACATTTTGGATGGATATGATTTCTCCGTCAGATATATCATGAAATGCGTGTGAAATTTTATTGAATCCTGAAACAGACATGATTTTTTGACCAACAAAAAAATGATCAATTTTTCTAAGTTTTGGATTTAAAGGTGGACTATCGTGGCAAAATAACTGGAAAAGTTTTGTTGATTGCTTTGCGGCATCAAGTAAATAAGACTCTTCCTCGTCATTCCCCAATTGTTTGCAGATATTTGCTAAAGACAAAATAGTCTTTGGACCATAATTGCCGATCAACTCGTCAATGGTCTGCGGGAAAGCTAGTTTACAGTTTAGAGATAATTTTTCAACGACTTGTTCATAAATTGACAAGTTTATCATCCTTTCTCAAATTTTGTCTGCATAGCAGCTTGTTGGCCACACCTAGTGTAGACAAAAAGCTGGCATGCAGATGATGTAAATGAACAAATTTACTAAATTGTAACTTAATATCATATAATTGTCAATAGCTTGATAGGGCATCACAAATATATATTGGGGTATATTTGTTCCTCCGCTTGCTCATAAAAACATGTAAACACGTTTTTTTTCGCTGCACTTCGCCGACCTACGTACCTTTTCGCTAAAGCGAAAAGCATAGGTTCGAGTGCCTTATC
>CAZCIE010000015.1:0-9155 GCA_964498955.1 uncultured Saccharimonas sp. (SeqCode)
CGCCGCCCGTCTGCGACCAATTCGAACCATCCCATTCCCAAACAAAAGCCGTGCTTTTAGTAACATTGCTGTCAGCATTTACAACCCCCGCAACAATTTTTGTACCGTCAAAATCAAGACTATAGATATAATCCCCGTCCGCTGTCGACCAGCCACTATTTGCGCCATCGCCACCGATTTTTGCCCAAGCTGTACCTGACCATTTCCAAATCTCTCCATCGCCATTACCAAGTGCCAGGCCGGCATAAAGATTTGTACCATCATTCGTTAAACTAAAGGCCATTTCATATGCTGTAACAGGCCAACCACTATTTACGCCATCTCCACCAATTTTTATCCATGACGAACCGTCAAATTTCCAAACATCAGCATCCCCACCAGTCAAACCAGTACCAGCATACAGATTTCCGCCATAAAAATCGAGAGAATATACTGACTCAATATTGTCAGTTGCTGCCCAGCTACCTGCCACGCCATCACCACCAATTTTTGTCCACGACGAACCATTATATTTCCACACTTCAGCATCGGTCGCAGTCCAGCCAAGACCAGCATATAAATCAGTACCATTTGCGATAAGCGATCTGACTGCTTCATGAGTGCTATCCCAGCTAGAATTTGATGTATCACCGCCAATTTTTGTCCAAACCGAACCATTATAGCAATACACCAGCCCCAACCCAGTCCCGCCAAGAAGCCCTGCGCAAATATTGCCATTGTAGTTGACCAAAGAAGAAACATTAGTGTAATTCCCAGTCCAGCTACTATTAACACCGTCACCGCCAACCTTTGCCCAAGACGAACAATTCGATGTTGTATTACAGCTCCATACTTCGGCATCACCAATACTAGAGCCTAATCCGGCATACAAATTATTGCCAATCTTGATTATCGAGCTAACATTTTCGTAAGTATCAGCTGCCCAACTGCTGTTTATGCCGTCACCGCCTATCTTTGTCCATTTTGACCCATTAAATGCCCAAACTTCGGCAGAACCCGCAAGACCCCCAAGGCCAGCGTATTTCATATTGCCGTCGGTTTCGACAATAACTATGTTTTTGTAATCTGTATCCCAAGCCCCATCAGCTGCCTGACCAGCCTTTCGCTGCCAAGTAAACTGATCGCCGCCAGCTATCTCATAATTTATTTTACCTGATGACTTGTCATAATATAATTTATAATTACCTTTATCAATAATCGTTTGATTTGCTGGTGAAGTATTTGAAAATGCACTATCAAGCTTTGTCCAAGCCTCAAATGATTGTGCACCTGCCAAGGTTAAAGAACTAGAATCAGGGACTGTTAAATAGTCGCCGTCGCCATTTAATAAAATTGCATCGTTAAGCTTTCCCAGCCCAATTGTTGCATTGCCCACCAATGTTGCGTTGTTGTGGTTGTCAGATTCATCCAGGACCAACGACTCACTGGCACTATCACCATGCAACAACAAGGCAGTATCTGCGTCGATTGAATAATTTTGCGCCTTGAGTCTGACCGAAGAGCCATTTGATTCGACTAAATTTGAGTCAAACAGATAGTCGGAAGATGACAAAAAATCCCACGTTTTTGTAACAGCATTAACCAGCCCACCATTGACAATAAAGATTAATGAAGCAAAAAACACCCCACAACAGATAGAGGCGCCAAACATACGGAACTTTGATTTTGCAAAAAATTTAATTATTTTCTTGTATTTTTTGGTTATGGGTCGCAAGAGCTTTTTTGTGACAATGTTAAGCTTTATTAATAATATTATTAATAAGCTAGCCCGCCGCCTTAAATATTTAGCCAAATTAGACATAACTTTGACTAGCCCCACAAATAACATCCGCCGCTTAACATTACTTATAATTATATCAAAAAAACATGAATAGCGCTAGTGATTATAAACATAAATTGTTAATAAAACGGCTATTTTTATGCTTGGGTTAAGCCAATGCCGTATTATGCATAGCTTCTTCCTAAACTAGTTTTTTTCTCAACATCAAATATATCCGGCCATGATCCCGAGAAATTGTCAGCGTTGACTCATAATCACCATCTTGCCATTTCATAGTTCCGGTTTTTTCATCATAAGAATATTCTGATTTTTCTTTAAATTGGTTTTTGTATTCAGCTTCAAGCACCAAAAATTCATCAACATCATCTTTGCCGTCATTATTCTTATCACCACTGTCTATGACCGTAAAATATTTAGTGTACTCAGTTTGACCGCCTGATTGATTGAGTAAGCCATAAGACTTTTCGTGTTCAACTAAACCGTCTTTTGCTTCAATTATTTTTGGAAAATCAGAATAATATTTATTTAGACTTTCGTTTGTATAATCAAGCAAATGCACTTGGATATATCCCATATTACCTGACCCATAGTGAGCTGCTGAAACTTTATATTCACCTATTTTACCCTTAACCATGGTTAAATTATCATGCTTGTCGGTAATCGGGCTTTCAAATAAATCTTTATAATAATTAAGAAAATCTTCTTGACTAGCGCTTGTCTCAAGGACTACATTGAAATAAGCGAACTTGGTTTCATCAAACTCAGATATATTTTTAGGATCAGTATTGACATAAACTTTACTTGAACTGATTTTTTCAAGTTTAAATAGCGGCACTTTATCAATTGGAAATCCTTCCACTAAAAAGCTTAATTCTTTTTCTTTAGTCTTTGAAACTGACGAATTGCTGGTCGTTTTTGGTTTAAAAATTAAGAATCCGAACATCGCCATAACAAATAATATTATGCTAATCGCTAACACTATCCTTATATTTTTTTTCATAGAAGCCTTTCTTATAATTTAATTTATACCCGTTAACTGAAACCTTCAGTATGCTTAAATTATACACCACGCAAGGATATTTTCGGCTATGCGATATCTGTTAATTTTCTTAAATAAAAAATGGCGGAGGAGAAGAGATTCGAACTCTTGATGCCCTTGCGAACATACTACCTTTCCAAGGTAGCGCACTAGACCAACTATGCGACCCCTCCGTACTTAAAATATTATACCAGTATCTCTGTAAAAATGACTATCGTCTTTTTAAGCCGCAGGCATCGTGGCTGTTGGCCATATTTTTGTAATTACGCCTTTTTTCTTGGGTCGAGCTAGGAACTTCTTCAAATCTTGTCTTCGTTGCTTCGGGTCTTTAAAATTAATTTCACCAATATCAACAGTATTCACACCAAAGGCCGTAGCTAAGTCAGCTATTTTTTGATGCTGTTCTTCAAAGCTCAAGTTGTCATTGACGTGCACACCTTTTTCATAGTGCACCGCAGAATACTTACCTTCTTTTGTGCCATCATCAGAGAAACCACCATATGGATGATAGCTAATAACATCGACTAAATCGCCTGCTTTTCCTTCAGTCTCCTTTTTAATAGCAGACAATACTTCTCTTAAATAAGCTTCATCGAAACACGCCGTTCCGGCAATAGAAAGTTTTACTTTTGGATATTTTGCTTTTAACTCTGTTGCAACTTTGACATAAAATTTTGCATATGCCTCGGGTTCAACCTTGCTGGCAAACTGAGCACGCGCATCTCCACCAAACTCATCGCCTGAATCATGCGATACGTTTGTCTCGTTCCCAATCTCGAGCGTCAGCCCTTCGCCATCACCCAATTGACTTATTAACTGTGAACAAATCTCAGTATAATCAGTTGCATCTTTGGGCACATTTGAACGGTCGTTTTCGGGCGTTTTCTCGTCTGTATCATCATAAAACGGAACAACTATGGTCGTGTCTGGACAATTATCCTTCAAATATTTCATTTGTTCAATAAATGTTGGTGAAATTGAAACCTCATGCGACCCATCTTCGTTGATCTTCACGGCTTGTGATGGCGAAACCGGCGACATCGCACCAAATGGGTTGACTCTTGAATGCGCTAATTTTCCCCTATAGTCATCTATGTATGCTTTAAATAATTCAACCTTCTTTTGGTTGGCTAGCCGAGCTTCTTCAATAATTAGCTGAACTTTTTCGGTATCAGCATCAGAAAGATTATTATCAATTTTAAGCTTATCAATAAGCTTCTTGGCCCGTTCATCATCTAATGACCAGTCAAGCTGGCCGTTTACTATCAAGTCAGAATCAAAATTCATACCAATGGTTTCAGGATCGACTATTACTTGTTCTCGATCGAAATCATAATCATCAATTTTTTCTAAATCAGTTTTTTGTTCTGGAGAATTTTCTAAAATTTCCTGCTGCTGTTCGGGGACGTCACTAACAGGGGCTTTATCTGTCTGATCAGTTGATTTATTTTTGCTTGGGTCTTTGTCCATTTTTGTTTTTTATGCTTTCCCTGTTATATTAGCACACTTGCACCAAATTGTCAATGTAAAGTAGCGCCGGCCTTGCTGAATTACTTAAGTTCTGACTTCAACTTTTCAATCAATACTACAGGTGTTGGGTCGACATTGTTCAAAATTGCGACATAAACACTGACAAAATCAGCCAAAATACTGCCCCACAGCATTTGTGCAATCAATGTTTCGCCAGCCAACTCAATAACTGTTGATTTAGGGCGCATACCACTCAGCAGTCTGTCGGTTATTTCGAAGCGCTTTTTTATTTGCGGGCTTTCAAGTGGGCTTATTATGTCAAAAACAGCAAATGGTTTTTCGACTGGATGTGACGTCCAACCCAAAAACTCATTGTGATTAAATTCTGGATATTCATTCCAAAATGCCACATTTTTTGCATTTTCGTTCCAGCTAATCTTCCACTTATAGGCCACCGGTGCGGTTAATTCTCCGCCATAAAATACCGCCGTTTTACCAACCGCCAATAGCGCCAATTTTTTCGCATAATTTTGATCTGTCGAAACATCTGCGGCCCATTTTGCACTTTGTTCGCCCAGCCAATCAGCACAACCCAAAATCTGGTCTAATTTATCTGACCCAATTACTTCAAAATTGATCAATAACGCGACTAACGCAACCAGGTTATCAATGACAGCATACCTGGGCTGAATACCAGTAACCATTGCTACATTTGCAATGTTATTTGTTGATGCTATTTCTGCTAATTGACCGCCCGAAGTGGCAATTGCAAGCTGTGCGCCTTTGGCTTGCGCTTGCTTTAAACAAGACAAAGCCTCTTCGGTGTTACCCGAATAACTGCTGATAATTACCAATGTGTCGCTATCTACATAGTTCGGCAAGTCATAGCCGCGAACAACCTCAAGCGGTTTTGTAAAATCAGCCTTCAGCCATGTTTTTAGCAGTAGTGCCGCTAGTGCCGAACCGCCCATTCCTGCAATCACGACGTTATAAATTGGTCGATGGTCATGTTCGCCATTAATAATAACTGGCGCCGATTTTGCCTGTTTATATTGGTCGCCAACAACCCCTAAAGCGCCACCTGAATCACGTTGTTTAATTAAATTGCTGTCATCAAGCATATTGTCCCCTTTTCTATTGCCGTAATATCTACTACTATGATACAGTATTTATTGAATAAGTATAAGCATTAAAATAAGGGGTGGGATTATGGATACTCAATCACAAACAGTACAACCAAGCAAACCAATCAGCGATGACCAAGAACTAGCCAAGGTCTTAGCCGGTATAACCGGTGGCACAAACGATAATATGGGGTTCGAAGAAACACCTGTTGCCAAAACGACAACACCTATGCCTCCGATGATGCCTCCTATGCCACCTGCCAAGCCTGCTCCTGCTCCAATGTCTCCGCCAGAGCCTGATAAATCTGCTGCCCCACAAATGCCACCTGTCGAACCAGTGTTTAATTATGACGAATCCATGGCACCAAAGGCCCCACAAATTCAGCAACCGCCCCAACTACCCGTTGCTAGTAACCTTGAGGGTATTCGCAAAGATGCATTGACCGAACTTCGCCCACTTGTCGACAAGTTGGACCTGGCACCTGACGAAAAGTTTGATATTTACTTGTTATTACTCCGCAGCACTGACGACACAGCACTGATAGCCCCAGCTCACGAAGCTGCCAAAAATATTGCTGACGAATCAAAACGTGCCCAAGCCTTGCTCGACATCATCAAAGAAATCGACTTTTTGTCCAGCCCAACTTCGAATTAGTTTAATTAATATCTTTTCAACATTATTTTGATTTTTAACTTTGTTCTTTTTTTAAATGCCTCATAAATCGATGCCGCAACCATACAGACAAACTTTCTTTTACCTAAAAAGTAGAAAAACCGCTTTGAATATCTATCCATGGACTCACTTGTAATATTTTTTGCTGCCTTTTTAACCTGGTCATTGTTAAAGATTGTCCATAAACGTCTGATTCTATCAATATAGCTTTTTTTGAATTTATAAAAGAATTCTTCAAAAAATATGCAATGAATATTGTACATAAAATAATAGTCTATCTGATTACTTAAATCGTAAACATTTTTTGATTTGTTCATATTTCGAAGCGTATCAATCAGTAGCACTACACTCTCAAACTGGCCCTCAAAATATGACCGAGTGATTGAAATATTATTATCGCGATAATGATATAGATGCTGGTCTTTTAGGACCGTTACCCTATTCGCGTCCAACATTACCCCATAAGATGTCACCCCGTCTTCGCCAATCCGTATTCGCTCATCGACGTTTTCTATATTTGGCACGACAATCGACTTTTTCATTAATTTTGGCCACATTGCAGCATACACTCCAAAAAAGAAAAAACGACCAGAATACAGCATTTTTGGATAAATTTTAGACATCAAACCTGCCTTGTCAAAAAAACCAGACGGAATTGACTGTGTGACCGGTAATTGATGATCGGTATAGTTAAAATACGAATCAAATATGACGACGTCAGAATTATCTTTGACGGCAGCTTTGTACGCAACTTCTAGTAAGTTTGGCTCTAGCCAATCATCGCTATCGACAAAATGAATATACTCGCCTTTTGATAACGCCAAGCCGGCTTTGCGGGCTTTTGTTTGTCTGCCATTTGCTTGATGAATTACTTTTACCCGCTTATCCTGTTTGGCATATTGCTTGCAGATCTTCAACGAATTGTCAGTCGAACCGTCGTCAACCAAAATTAATTCAAAATTACGAAAAGTTTGTCCTAAGATACTATCAACGCATTGATTCAAATACTTTTCGACATTATAAACAGGCACAATAACACTAATCGATATTTTGTTGGTCATTATGACTATTGTAACGTAAAATAGAATGTAATGAAGCTTAGATTTGCAACAAATGACGAAATACAAGGCTGGAACAAACTGGTAATCAAAAATCCAGATGGCGGCAATGTTTTTCAAACGTACGAATTTGCGATGGTCAAGGCAGCTAATAATTGGACCCCCAAATTTATAGTCGCGAACAATATTTACTTTATGGTCCTGGAAAGGAAAATCACCTTTTTGGGTAATTTATGGTACGTGCCAAAAGGCCCTGGTATCACGTACGGCGAACAATTACAAAAATTGTTACCTGCCCTAAAAGATTTTGCAAAACAATACGGTGTATTTTTGTTCCGACTAGAGCCAGAACTGCTAAAATCTGATAAGTCAGTTGGCAAACTTTCAAAATACGGCGTTAATATTAAAAAAGGCGTCCAAGTGCCAAATACAATAATTATCGATGTATCAGGCGATATTGGTCAGATTGAGGCCGGTTTTTCATCAAAAACTCGTTATAACATTCGTTCTGCCCGAAAAGCCAATGTTTCGACCAAGGTTGTGCCAATTAATGTCGAAAATTGCAACATTTTTTATGACATGATGATCGAAACAATTCATGGCCGAGCACACTTACGCAGTCGTGAATATTACAAACTTTTTTGGCAATCGCACGACAAAGCCGGCACGGGCAAATTTGTATTTGCATATGTCGATGGCTCGGTTGTGTCCACCAACTTCATCACAATTTTAGGCCAAAAAGCTACCCGAAAAGACGCTGCAAGTGTTCGGGAACGAGTTGTTCGTGGAGCCAGTGCATTGCTAGAAATTGATACAATCGCCTATTTAAAAACTTTAGACATCAAACAATATGACCTGTGCGGCACGCCACCATCGGACCAAATCAAAAACCCCGAACATCCATTTTATGGTGTCGGCGTGTTCAAATCTGGGTTTAACGAAAATGTAACCGATTATATTGGCTGCCTGGACCTAGCAATCAAGCCACTAGCTTACAAAATATGGGATAAGTTTGGCGAACGCCTATTTTTAAAATTATATTATGTTAAGCACCATGATTTGTATTTTTAATAGTCTATAATAGACGCAGTATGAATTACTTATTTGACCCTACACAGTTTAAAGAGCTTGGATTTAATTATTACGAGGGCGACGGTTTTTCGGTGCGCTACCAGATGACAAAAAAACTATTCTTTAAAAGTATTTATGTCCCCCTCGGCCCAAATTGCCAGTCAAAACAAGGGTTTGAAAATTTTTTGCAGTACATAAAATCATTAAAATTTACTAAAGTAAAAATCGACTTACCGGCAATTTATAACTCAAAAACCAGCAAACAAATTGTCAGCAGCCTTAAATCCGCTGGTTTCAAGTCGTCTAAATACATTCAAGACGAAGAAACACTTCTAGTAACACCAGACGACATGCATTTGCCCCATTCCGAAATGAACCAAGTTCGGTATGGCCTGAATCGAGCAGATATTATCATCAAAGACAAGTTAACAGATGAAGAAATCGACCAAATGTATAAAATTTACCTAATTGCCGCCAAACGGTTAGAAATAGTGCCAAAAAAGATATCGATATTCAAAAAATTGTCTGAAAATTCGTTAACTGCACTGGCCTATGATAAAGAAAAAAACGAAATGCAAGGATTTTTGTTAAATTATTTTACCAAAACTGACTTATCAGAAATTACTGGTAAAAAAGATGATAAATTACTGCTACTGATGTACACTGGCCTAACTGATAAGGGGCGCGACCTGCGGCTGGGACGAGCGATATATTATGAATTGTTCAAATCTGCATTTGAAGAATATGGCGTAAAAGTTGCCGATTTTCACGGCGCATCGCGTTCCAAAGGCCGAAGCTATATGGGGTTTAAACAATCATTTAGCAAACGATTTTTGTCATTACCCGGCAGTTTTGAAAAAACCAGATTTTTCTAGGCTTATTTAACAGATTGAATCGCTTTTTTCGCCACTTCAGCTTCATTCCATGGATGCACGCCATC
>CAZCIE010000016.1:0-8888 GCA_964498955.1 uncultured Saccharimonas sp. (SeqCode)
CGGCAACTTTGCGATATTTTTTGCCACGTCGTTCAAGAATTGGGCGGGTAATTGGCTTTGGACCTTTTTTTGATTTTGCTTCATCTTCTGATTGCTGCGATATATCACCTTTTTCTTTGCGCTCAACTTTTGCAATCTTTTCTTTTACCTCTTTGATTGCTTTTTCGCTTCGCTTACCAGATTTGGCAAGTTTTACGTCTGTTTTTTCTTCGACTGCAACACCTTCAATTTTTGCAATCTTTTTTGCAATTTCAGGTTTTAGGTCTGCCTTTTTGATAGCAGCCTCAATCTCGGCGATAGTGCTTTGCGCAGTCACGTCTAATTTAAGCTTTTTAGCTTGTTCTAGTAATTCGGCTTTTTTAGCCATAAAAATGAATCCTTTCTGTGGTACAAACCCCGTTGCTTGCCAGCAACGGGTCCCAACATTGATTGATATGTATTTACTCTAGCATAGTTATAGGTATTTTACCAGCATTTGGTAATCAAATAGCCCCACTAGCAAGCATTGGTGATGATATCGACCAAGCTTACTATGCGGGGCATATTCGTCAAGCCATTTATAATAAATAATAATGAATTTGAAACTCGGAAACAATCTTTACTATGCGACCTAGAAACTCATTAAAGCCGTCAATGTCGTACTCGAAAGACTCGCCATAGGGAGGTACTCTACAATGTAATTCTTTTGTATCCCTTAAGTCACTTGGCATTAGGTTAACATTAATCTGCATAATATTAAATTCGCTAAGTAGGGCATTCCTTGTCACCATTTTTACAAAAATAGAGGAAGAAAAATTGTTGTTTACCGTATAGCACGCTGAAATTCTGTCAACATCTTTGTCAACTTCACCATTCCAAACATTGCATATAGTATTGTTTTTTGCAGCTTCGATAACCGCTTTGAAAATACGGCACGCACAAGCGTCTTGATTTGCTTGACGTGCATCGTCTAGGTGCCGTCTTTCGACCCTACTGGGGACAACCCTGTTATAGATTTCTCTTGGAAGTATTAGATAACTACCATCTTCGAATACTAGAATGCCTTCATCGCCCATTATTAATATTTCTCCTTTCATTCCCACTCAATGGATGTTTGTGAAATTTCCACTAAACTGTCCTGATGGGTAGAGGACAGCACATCGCTAAACTGCCATTTAGCAAAGTGCTAGCCTCTTTGAAAGGATTATAATTATAGATAGCTTGACTTATTAATTGTGCTCAACTGAATAGGTTAAATAACCTCAAGACAATTGATAGACCGATTATGGTACAAAAATGTTATGCTGTCAATGCCAAACTAAAAAAATACCACAGCCTTATGCTGTGGTATTTTAAACACATGATGTACTAGTTTTCGACTTCAACACCCATTGAGCGGGCTGTGCCAGCGATAACTTTGACGCGGCCTTCCATATCAATTGCATTTAAAAAGTCTTTCTTGATTTCGGCAATCTCTTCTAGTTGGGCGCGAGTAATTTTGCCAACTTTTTCAGTATGTGGTTTGCCACTTCCCTTTTCGATGCCAATCTTTTCACGGATTAGATCATCTACGGGTTGGCCAAGACATTTCCAATCAAAAGTACGGTTATCATAAACTTGTAAGTGGACAATAACGTTTTTGCCCATAAGGCCCTTGGTTGCTTCATTAAATGGATTAATAAAATCCATCATATTTAAACCCCATTGACCCAAAGTTGAGCCAACTGGAGGACCTGCAGTCGCACGACCAGCAGGAATTCGTAGTTTCAAATTTCCAATAATTTTTTTAGCCATAACTTCCCTTCGGATATAGGACAAACCTTACGGTTTTTCCCATCGCGCCGATGACGGAATGAATCCGCTCAATCGGGCTTTGCTTATTTATTATATTTAATTTCGGTGTTAAATGCAGTAATTATAACGCTGAATTTGAAGCTTTCCAGCTACTACCTACTACCTACTATCTACTATCTACTATCTACGTGGCGTAGCCACATACGTAACGGTGCTTATTATACCTTACGAACCTGTAATGCGTCAAGCTCGACTGAAGTGTCGCGGCCGAACATACTAACCATAACTTTGATTTTGCCTTTTTGTGAGTCAATTTCGGATACTGATCCGTCAAAGCCCTTGAATGGTCCATCTGTGATGCTGATTACTTCACCTGGTTTAAAGTCGATAAAGTGCTTTGGATCTTCGACGCCCATGCGACGCTTGATTTTGGCAATTTCGCTGTCTGATACTGGAGTTGGTTCGGTGCCTGTGCCGACAAAACCGGTTACGCCTGGTGTATTGCGGATAATATACCATGTTTCATCTGTTAATTTCATTTCTACCAATGCATAGCCTTGGAAGATTTTCTTTTCGACAACTTTACGTTTGCCATTTTTAATCTCGATCTGTTTTTCCTTTGGCACCATAGCGTCAAAGATCTTGTCGGCCATATCAACGGCTTTAATTCGTTGTAAAATGCTGTCAGCTACTTTGTCTTCGTAGCCACTGTATGTATGGATTGCATACCATTGTCGAGTTGAATCATATCTGTTATTTGACATATTTTTCCTTACTTTAAAATTATTTTAAATATTTGTGAAAATCCAAAATCGAGCAAGATTATCAAAATTACAAAAAAACCGGTAAACAATAGTACTGCTGCGGTCATTGCCCAAGCTGATTTGCGATCTGGCCATCGGACTAATCGTAACTCGGTCCAAGCGCCCTTAAAATACTTACCAATACCAGCAATTAATTTAAAAATCCCTTTTTTGGGTTTAATAATTTTGATTTTTTTAACTTTCGGTTTTTTGGGAATTAACTTTATGGCCTTTTTGACTTTTTGCTCACTATTATTTGCTTTAATTCTTGTAATTGCCATTTTTGCTCCTAATTAAATAGTCTGCCAACGCAGACTGTCAATAACAATTTTATATCTTTGAGACGTTTTCGTCAATAGCGATGTTTGTTGTGCTAACATCATTTTTTTTAATAGGAATAGAAAAACTAAAAGTTGAACCAAAATTTAATCGACTTGATATTTTAATTTCTGTTCCAATCTGTCGGGCAAGTTTCATAGCAATATATAGCCCAAGGCCAGTGCCACCAGTCTCTCTGGTCCGATAATCTTCACTTCGATAAAATTTAGTAAATATTTTGGCCTGATCAGACTTGCTAATACCAATTCCTGTATCCTTTACCGAGAAAGTAATCATATTTGATTGTTGTTTAATAATTATATCAATTGTGCCTTTTTGAGTATATTTCAATGCATTCGTCATAAAGTTTTGTAAAAGTTCTTCGACATAAAGCTTGCTAGCCATAATTTTGCTAATGTTCGGGCTAATGTCTAAATTAATCTTGAGTTTTTTGGTGGTTGCTTCGCTTATGTATTTATTTAACAAATTATGGCCAAGTTCGTTCACATCAAGTAACTCTGGGCCGTTACCTTGACCACTTTCGGCTCTTGATAAAGAACTTAGATCATTGACCATTGAAGCTAAGAACACTACCTGGTCGTGAGCAACTTTTATAGCGTTTTTTAGCATATCAGCAGAGACCTTTGGATGGCTCATCATCACAATAACGTTAGAAATAGAGCCTTCGGCAATAGCAATTGGCGTTCTAAGTTCGTGGCTTGCTACACTTATAAATTCATCTCTTTCTTCTTCAAGGCTTTTTATCTTGGTAATGTCACGCATAATAATAATATATCCATCGTGAATCTCTGATTTTTTTGTGTTACTATAACCTTTTCTTATTGGAGTATATGTTACTGAAAGGCGAATTCGGTCACCATTTTGATATTTGTGGTATAGGTCTTCACGATGAACGGCTGACTTAATTGTTTTAAGCTCCTCAAATATATTAATTGGGTTATCTTCGACATCTGTAAATGATAGAATCTTGTTTACACTATGGCCTTTTAAGGTTCGATTTGTGTCGAGTAGGCTAAGTGAGGCCGAGTTATAAACCTTTATTTTACCAGCAGGATCAATACTAATAACTGCATCTGTAAGATTATTGACAATTGCAGCCATTCGATCTCGCTCTGCTGACTCTTTGAGCTGGCTTTGGAATAATTTTTCTTGTTTTATTTCATGTGTACGACTAATACTGATTAGACTGTATGCAGTTAATGATACGGTGATAAAAGTCACAATTGTTACGATGATGTAGGGCAAATCAGTAATATGGATCAATACCTCAATAACTGTAATCGCAAAATATGCCAATACGTTATATTTGATTCCAACCCTTCCGAAAAAAATATATGTTGCCATCATAAGTATTGGCCAAAGTACTAATACTGAGTTTGTTATAAAAATGCAAGACAAGCCAGCTAGTAAGTGGTCAGCACCTAATCGTATAGTCGATGATAATGCGCTCGAGCTTGGCGTTAAAAATTGGATAACTCCTAAAATTAACCACCCTATTGTGATTAAGATAAATGTGAAGGCCCCACTGTTGTTAGAAGATGATATCCATCCAAGCTGTATGAATATACCGTAGGTAACAACTATAAAAGGTATTACCATGCCAAATTTTCTGATTATATCATCAGCGTTGTGAGTATAGCCGCTTTCGTTTTTATACATATTTGTTTTTTCCTGATTCGGTCTCAGAATTAACTTTTTTAGGTTTTATTGGTAATGTAAAACTAAAAGTTGAACCTTTATTGATTTGGCTGTCTAAATTTATCTTTGTCCCAATTTGTTCAGCAAGGCGCGATGCGACATATAGCCCCAGCCCAGTTCCACCAGTTTCACGAGTTCGATAATCTTCACTACGATAAAATCTATCAAAAATCTTTAATCGGTCGGTTTTACTGATTCCAATGCCTGTATCTTTTATTGCAAAGGTAATATCGTTATCATGTTTTGAGATAGTAAGACTTACTTCACCTTTTTTTGTGTATTTTATAGCATTATTAACGATATTTTGTAATAAGTCATGCAAATATTGATAGCTGGTGAATATTGAGTCTACGTCTTTATCTATAATTAATGATATTAAAATTTTCTTTTTATCGGCATAATCTTGAAATTTTTTGATAATATCGTTTGCAAGATCGGCGATATCCACGACTTCGGGGTCTTTATCCACGCCTCGTTCAGCTTTTGAAAGTGTCCCCAGGTCGTTAACAATATTGGATAAATACATAATCTGCTCATGAGCAACTTGTATTGAATCTTTTAGCATTGATTTAGTAGCATTGGGGTGGTCCATCATTTCTTGGATATTTGATACAGTTCCCTCTGTAATTGTAATCGGTGTTCTAAGCTCATGGCTGATGACACTAATAAACTCATCCCTTTCTTCCTCGACATTCTTAGTTTTTGTAATATCACGCAAAATAAGCACATAGCCGTCCAAGCTATTTTTTTTAATACGGAAGTTATAACTTGTGCGAATGGGTGCGCAGATAAAATCAAGGCGTATTTTCTCACCATCACTAAATGTATAATATAGGTCATCTCGCTGTACTACAGATTTAGAACGACGAAGTTCTTCGATAATACTTATTTCGTTGCCATCTTTAGTAGATAAATTCAACAAGTTGTCAATATTTTTACCGTTCAAATTAATATTTGTATCAAGTAGTGACAAGCTGGCGGCGTTATAAACCTGCACAATACCATTTGTATTAACACTTAGTATGGCATCGGTTAGGTTATTGACTATTGTGGCAACTTGGTCTCGTTGCAGTGATTCGTTAATTATATTATTGAAAAACTTCTCTTTTCTAATTTCATGAGTTCTCATAACCGTGACAATCGCAATTCCCGTAAATGATAAAGTGACAAATAGCATCATATCAGTTACTGCCGTATTGACGTCAAAATTATGAATTAATATTATGTCAATTAAAACAGTTAAAAACAGAGCCACAACTCCAAGCTGAAGGCCTCTTAGCTCGAAATAGTTATATGATGCAAGCAGTAGTATCGGCCAACAAAATACAAAAGGATTAAGCATCCCAGATATTAGTAAAAAGTAGACACCTGACATGGTGTAAAACTCAAATAATCGTAACCCAGATGACAATGGTGTGTTGCCCGGTCTTATGGTCTGTAGTGAGCCTATTAATATCAATAAGAACATAATAATCAAAAAACCAAGCATGTTAACGCTGTTATTTGTTGATTTTATTAACCCAAATTGAATTAATAAACCATATAATGTCATACCAAAAGGAAGCAACAGACCGAGCTTCGTTATTGTTTTGTCGGCTTTTTTTGTATAGCTGTTGCTACTTTTATAACTACCAAAAATATACTTCAGATCCATCTTATGCTTATTATACACTGTAAGTATTAATGTTAAATAGTCGGATTGTGCATTTTTAACATTTTACGGTGTTTAACATAATCAGGGTCGGCAATTTTAACTTGATTCCAAAAGTTAATGCTATGATTCATGTGTTTTGTATGCGAAAGCTCATGAATTATTACATAATCAATCAAATCAAAAGGCAGTTTCATTAGTGCAATATTTAGGCTAATTGTGCCACTACTACTACAACTTCCCCATCGACTACTTGAATGCGAAAATCTGGTTTTTGCAAAACTGTAACCATACTTATTTGCTAAAAATAACAAACGTCCATTTAAATAACTTTTTGCCTCAAGTCGTAATGCAGTTATTGTGGCATCTCTGATTTTTCGAGTCACCTCTTGATTATTAATATTTATATCCTTGGGAATTTTTGCAATTATTTGTTGGCCGTGGATTGATACGGAAAATTGGCTATTTGAAGTCGGATGAACTATTAGGGTATGGCTTTTGCCAATCTGCATTCCATTTTCATACAGGTATTCTGGATGATATTTTTTGATTGCTTGCCTAAGCTCTTCTCGAGAAGATTTAATAAAACGTTTGACTAAGAATATTGGTGCTAATTTTGGCATAGATGCATGAATTGTGCCATCAGGAGCAACGCGTAAAGAGATGTGGCCTGATGATGCACTTCGTCGGACAGTTATTTTTCCGAATTCTTCATCTTGAATAATTGACATAAATACTATCTAGCGGATTAAGTAGCGTTGATTTGGCGAATTTCTGAGATATGATTTGTGCTCGTCAATCGGTTGTTCTAGAATAATTAATCTTTTTAAGACTATTTTCAGCTGGCTGTTGTAATTAAATTTACCACTAATTACGACAGGAAATTCGTTTTTTATTGGTTGCGAAAATTTATTTAGACGTTTTTTAAACAAATTATCAGATAGTGATTTGTCACTAATCTGCTTGTTAAATCGATTTTTGGCTGTCTCGACATCTGTCTGAACCCATACCAAAAGTGGCTCGTAACCGGCTGCTTTACATTGTTTATAGATATCAAGTCTTTCTGATCGAGTGTCGGTTTTGCCCTTAAAAATTACTGTTCGATTAGTTTTTAGCATTTCTGTTAATAGATATATGGTCATCTTGTCGACAATATAATCCTCGGCTTCTTCGAATGTTGGTTCATCAAATAATGATTTTCGTATTAAAGTCGAACTTACGATTGGGGCTTTGAATGACTCAGCAAAGCGTTCGGCAAAATAACTTTTTCCAGCGCCAGGGATACCAGTCATAATAATCAAATGTGGTTTAGATAAAGTCAAAGCTTCCATAGACATATTATAACAGGATTTTTGATAAATACAGTAGATAGCTTTAAAAGTTAAACGTACTATAGTATTGTAGTAGTAAATAATCATAAGCGATATATATTTAAATATGACAAAAAAACTTGATGAATTTACGAAAAGCGCTCGCAAAGCAAATAGAAATGTTGTGAGTGCAAAGCGTCGTTTAATAAATATTGCAAAAAACATGATCAATCGAAGGCGATTTAGTAGATTTTTGCGTGTTTTGGGCCCAGGAGTCGTTACTGGCGCGGCAGATGATGATCCATCTGGTATAGCAACATATTCTCAGGCTGGTGCGGCTTATGGTCTAGGTTTTTTATGGGCTTTTCCAGTTATGTACCCACTTTTACTGGCTGTTCAAGAGTCATGTTCACGAATAGGCGCAGTTACCGGTAAGGGCTTGGCGTTAGTTATTAAAGAGAACTACAGCAAAAAACTGCTATATATGTCGGTTTTTTTGGTCGTAATTGCAAATACTATCAATATAGGCGCTGATTTAGGTGCAATGGCAGCGACAACTCAGCTCTTTATTAAACTACCGTTTGCGTTGCTTGCGGTATTTTTTGCAGTCGTAATTGTGCTACTGGTTATATTTGTAGACTATAAAAAATATGCAAAAATATTAAAGTGGTTAGCGCTAGCACTGCTGGCCTATCCGATTACGGCATTTTTAGTTGGCCAAGATTGGCCAGAGTTGTTCAGAAATACATTTATGGTTATACCGAAGATTAATGCCGAGACAATCTATATTTTTGTGGGCATACTTGGAACTACGATATCGCCATACCTTTTCTTTTGGGACACTTCAGAAATTGTAGAGGAAGAAATCTCACATCACAGATTGACTGAAAGCGGCAATCTAACAAACGTAAACAAGCACTTTTTAAGGAGTATTCGAATTGATAACTTCTTTGGGATGTCTTTAGCTACAATAACCGCATGGTTTATTGTGGTAGCCTGCGCATCAGTATTGTTTAAAAATGGCGTTATGACGATTAACACAGCAGCAGATGCAGCCAGGGCGCTTGAGCCACTGGTCCAGGGTTTTCCTAATGCTGGCTTGATCGCTAAGCTTATATTTTCAGTAGGTATTATCGGAATTGGGTTACTAGCTGTGCCAGTGCTAGCTGGATCTTCGGCATATGCAATTAGTGAAACATTAGGTTGGCGTGAAGGGCTGTACCGCAAATTCAAACGTGCCATCGGTTTTTACTTGATAATAATTGCTGCAACAGGTGTTGGTTTGGCTATTAACTTTATTGGGATCAATCCAAT
>CAZCIE010000017.1:0-8655 GCA_964498955.1 uncultured Saccharimonas sp. (SeqCode)
AGTGGCGGGGTGGATTCGGTCGTTCTATTAGACATGTTCGCGACTGGGAGATTACCCATTCGAACTTGCTTAGGGCCTTCGGCTTCTACCTACTATCTACTACCTACTACCTACGAAATTATAGTCGCGCATTTTGACCACGGGATTCGTGAAGATTCAGCCATTGATGCAAAATTTGTAGGTGATTTAGCAAAAAAATATGGCCTAAAATTTGAAACAAAGCGGGAAGAGCTGGGCCAAAATGCCAGTGAAGAATTGGCAAGGGACAGACGATATGAATTTTTGCGTTCAGTTGCCAAAAAATATAGTGCTAAATTAGTCACTGCCCATCATAGCGATGATATAATCGAGTCAATAGCGATTAATCTAATACGTGGCACCGGTTGGCGTGGACTGGCAGTAATGGATAGTGACATTTATCGCCCACTATTTGATATGACAAAATCTGAAGTCATTAAGTATGCGAAAAAAAATAATCTGGAATGGCATGATGATAGTACAAATTCTAGCGAAGTATATTTACGTAATCGGATTCGAAAAAAGATAATCGATTTGGACGAAGATTCTAAACGGCAATTATTGGGGCTTTGGGTGAACCAAAAATCAATAAAGGAACAAATTAACAAAGAGACTGAATACTTGACGGCAACTGTTAAAAAGCATGATCGGCATTTTTATATCAATATTGACAATAAGTCAGCTATGGAGTGCTTGCGACAAATAACAAATGGGCTGTTGACTCGTCCACAATTGGCGAATCTATTAGTGGCAATCAAGACTTTTCCGCCTAAAAAGACTGTTCAGGCAGGAAATGGTGTAAAAATTGCTTTCACTCATCGTAATTTTACCGTTGAACTGTTAAAATAGGTATATCAACACCAGCTGAATCAGAAAGGTAAAACTATTTATTATGTCAATTAAATCTAAACCAATCATACCAGGCAAAAAGCCAACAAACATTATCCGTTTAATATTATTTTGGGTAACAGCTGCTTTTTGTGTTTTTATTGGTATTGCATTTTTATCACCTGCCGACGATTTGAAGGATGTGCCAATATCGGATGTTATAAAAAAAGCCAATGCTGGTCAGGTTTCATTGCTTGAAATAACTGGCAATGACGTAAAAGTCACCCTGAAAGGTAAAACAAAACCAACTGAAAAATCAATTAAACAATCTGATAGCAGCATTCAAGAACAAGGCCTAAAAGCTGATGCTAATGTTCAGCTAAAAATAATCACACCTTCGACGACTGGTGATACTGTGTGGAACTTGGTAATAATTATTGTTCCTATGTTAGTTATAGCTGGCTTTTTTATGTATATGATGCGTCAAGCGCAGGGCCAGAATAACCAAGCAATGGGATTTGGCAAATCAAAAGCAAAATTATATGGATTGGACAAAACTAAGGTTACTTTTGATGATGTTGCAGGTAATGATTCGGCCAAACAGGATTTACAAGAAGTTGTTGATTTTTTAAAGCACCCAAAAAAATATGAGGCCTTAGGAGCCAAGATCCCGCGTGGAGTTTTATTAGTTGGAAATCCGGGCACAGGCAAGACGCTGCTTGCTCGTGCGGTTGCGGGTGAAGCAAATGTGCCGTTCTTTTCAATATCAGGATCAGAGTTTGTTGAGATGTTTGTCGGTGTGGGCGCATCAAGAGTCAGAGATTTGTTTACAAAGGCCAAAAAGAACGCGCCAGCAATTATATTTATTGATGAAATTGATGCAGTTGGTCGTCGTCGCGGTAGTGGCATGGGTGGTGGCCATGATGAGCGTGAACAAACACTTAATCAAATACTTGTCGAGATGGACGGTTTTGAACAAGGCTCAAACGTCATCGTTTTAGCGGCTACAAACCGTGTTGATGTGTTGGATCCAGCGCTGTTACGTCCTGGTCGATTTGATCGTCGAACAAATATTGCCTTACCTGAACGTAATGACCGACTAGCAATATTAAAGGTTCACTTTAAAAATAAACCAGTTGATGAAACTGTAAATTTAGACACCCTGGCTGCAAAAACCGCCGGTAGCTCTGGAGCAGATTTAGCTAATATTGCAAATGAAGCAGCCATTGTCGCTGCAAAACGAAATTCGAAAAAATTGAGTAACGAGGATGTTACCTCGGCTTTTGAAAAAATTGCTATTGGTCCAGAGCATAAGACGCGAATTATGACTGACAAAGAAAAAGAACTAACGGCCTATCATGAAGCTGGCCATGCACTGGTTGGACATGTATTGCCAGAAAGCGACCCAGTACATAAGGTTACGATAATATCACGAGGAAACACCGGTGGTGTTACATGGTTTTTGCCACCAGAAGACAGAAGCTATACAAGTGTAATTGAGTTTAAAGACATCTTGGCGAGAGCTATGGGCGGCAGAACTGCAGAAAAATTAAAGTATGGAGTTGACCGTATTACAACTGGGGCAGGATCGGATTTGCGCAATGCAACCGCACTTGCGAGAGATATGATTATTGAACAAGGAATGGGCAGTAAATTGCGTGACCAGGTTTTTCATGCAGACGACGGTGGTATGATGTTTGATAAAATGACGCACGAGCGGCCATACAGTGATGACACGGCTAAAGAAATTGATATTGAAAT
The DNA here is from genome assembly GCA_964498955.1 of uncultured Saccharimonas sp. (SeqCode). GTDB lineage: Bacteria > Patescibacteriota > Saccharimonadia > Saccharimonadales > Saccharimonadaceae > UBA1547. The sequence goes on from CAZCIE010000017.1 coordinate 2,608, forward strand.
CGCTGATTTAATGAAAGAAGCTTCAAGGCGTGCCGAAATTGTTATTGAAAATAATATTTTATATCTTGATAAGTTAGCCGAGGCTCTTATTAAAGAAGAAACCTTAGAAGAAGATCAGGTGAACGAAATTTTGAAAGGCACATCTTTACCGAAGGAGGCTAAGCTTTACTAAGCCTGGTTATTAACAATGGGACGAATTGGAAGTATTGTAGCGCGAGCCAATATTAAGCAACCTTTAAAAATTGCTGCTGCTATGCTTGCTGGTTCGACATTGCTGTCTAGCATGTTGGGGCTGTTTCGTGATCGTCAATTGAATGGATTATATTACAGTACATATCCACAAGGGATTGATGCCTATACAGTTGCTTTTTCGGTCCCAGATTTTATGTTTTTCATTTTAGTGTCTGGCGCGTTGAGTGTTACGTTTATACCAGTGTTTAATCAGCGACTTGCCGATGGTAATAAAAAGTCAGCCTGGGAACTATCTACAAGTATTCTTAATTTAATGGCCATTGTCACTTTGATCGCTAGTGTATTAATCATAATTTTTGCAGAACCATTGGTCAGGTATGTTGTGGGGCCTGGGTTAAATGAGTCTAGCCGTGCACTAGCTGTTAGTATGATGCGAGTAATTGCTGTTAACCCATTTTTGTTCGCTATTGCAACAGTAGTAGCAAGTATGCAACAGGCAGTTGGGCGTTTTACGTTTTTTGCGCTTGCGCCAGCTATCTATAATATCGGGATAATTATTGGGGCGCTTTACTTTACAAATGGTATTAGTATTTTTGGTTGGAATATATTTAGTGGCGGGATTATGGGTGTCGCGCTTGGTGTTGTGTTAGGTTCAATTATGCAGTTGCTTGTTAGTTGTATTGGTTTGTTTGGTATGGGATTTGATTATCGGTTTAAGATTTACTGGAAGAATAAGGGATTTCGTAAAGTTTTAGCGCTTTTACCTGCCAGATCACTCGACCAAGGTATTGATTATATTAATGGGATTGTTGAAACAAATATGGCCTCGCGAATGGCTGCTGGTACGATTCGTGCGTATCAACAAGCATCCACTCTCTCTTATGTGCCAATTAATTTAATTGGTGTTGCGATTAGCACAGCCGCTTTTCCAAAAATGGCAGAACGATTAGGTGAGGGCAGATTAGATTTGTTTAAATCAGAGCTGCAATCAGTTTTGAGGGTTATTGTTTGGTTGGCTTTGCCAGTTTCGGCAATAGCATTCTTTGGGCGAGGATATTTAGTTGATTTTATCAAAATTGGTGGTGACGTTTTGATGGCTAGTATCTTAGGAATATTATGTATCGCTATTTTATTTCGATCAATCTATCATATTGCTGCTAGAAGTTTTTATGCGCAGCAAGATACAAAAACTCCTCTTTATATATCATTTTTTGCAATCGGGCTAAATATCGCGTTAGCAATTTGGTTTACGTTAGGATTGAACCTGGGGGCTTATGGGCTTGCTTGGGCGACAGCAATTGTTTCGGCGCTTGAAGTTTCTATATTATTTATTATGATGAGTCGACGTATAAAAGGGCTATTCGATATAAAGTTTTTGAATGCAATTTTTAGGATGGTAATCGCAACATTATTAATGTCAGTTATAACATATTCATCTGTTTCAATTTTGTCATTGAATGCCACTGATCGAAGCTTTTTTATAAGTTTTCCAAAGTTTGCTGTAATTGTTGCAATCAGTGGTGTAGTATATCTATTTATTAGCTGGAGATTTAAGCTAACAGAAACAAATTATGTATTTGGTAAATTTAAACAAATTTTTCATGGTAGGCGCAAGTGAAAATAGTTCAGGACCACATTAGAAATTTCTGTATTATTGCCCACATTGACCACGGCAAGTCTACTCTTGCTGATCGCATGCTTGAATTGACTGGTACAGTGCAACAACGCGACATGAAATCGCAGTTACTTGATAGCATGGACTTAGAGCGCGAAAAGGGGATTACCATTAAATTAACACCTGTCAGAATGTCATACAAAGGCTATGACTTAAATTTGATTGATACTCCCGGGCATGTCGATTTTAGTTATGAAGTAAGCCGATCGTTACAAGCTTGCGAGGGGGCAATATTAGTTGTTGATGCTACGCAGGGCATTCAAGCTCAAACTTTGGCAAATGTTTATTTAGCTATGAATGTAAACCTAAAGATTATTCCGGTATTAAATAAAATTGACTTGCCTGCAGCAGATGTAAAAAGAGTCAGCGCCGAGATAATTAATTTGTTGGGTTGTGACGAGGATGACATAATTAAAATTAGCGCAAAAACTGGCCAGGGAGTTACGGATGTTCTTGATGCAGTAATCAAGAAAGTCCCTTCGCCAAATGGTGACGCAAATGTTCCGACAAGAGCGCTTATTTTTGATAGTTATTATGATGACTATCGTGGTGTAATATTATATGTTCGCATGGTTGATGGATCAGTAAAAAAAGGTGACACAATAAGAATGGTTGCTACTGGCGCAGAGGGGATTGCGCTTGAAGTTGGTGTTTTGCAGCCTACAATGAAGCCTGGTGATGATTTGATTACTGGCGAGATTGGTTATGTAGTTACAAATTTGCGGACAACTCGTGATGCTAGGGTTGGCGACACAGTAACGACAAAGCGTTCATTTACGTTAACTCAGTTACCTGGCTATAAATTAGTAAAGCCGTTTGTATATGCTGGTTTTTTCCCAGTAAGCAACGACGACTACCAAGATTTAAAAGATGCTATTGAAAAGTTAAGTCTTAGCGATTCAGCACTGCAATTTGAACCAGAAAACTCACCAGTGTTAGGTTTTGGTGTTCGAATAGGATTCCTGGGCTTACTTCATATGGACATTATTCATGAACGATTAGAGCGTGAATATAACCTAGATTTAATAGTTACAAATCCTTCTACTGACTATCATGTTTTGCTTGCAAATGGGGAAGATCTGGATATAAAAAGTGCCAGCGATCTGCCCGACCCAAGTAGGATAAAAGAAATTAGAGAGCCTTGGATAAAAGGCGAGGTTGTCGTCCCACAAAAATTTATTGGTGGTGTTTTACAGCTAATCATTAATAAGCGTGGAATTCAAAATAATTTAAGTTATATTGATGAACGCGCATTGATTAGTTTTAGCGCTCCACTAGCAAATTTATTAACAGATTTTTATGATCAACTGAAGTCAATAACAAGTGGCTATGGGTCGTTTAATTATGAACTAGATAATTATAAGACCGAGGATTTGGTCCGGGTCGATTTTTATGTGGCTGGCAATATCGTTGATGCGTTAAGCGTCATGGCACATCGCAGCGAAGCAGCACACCTTGGCCATGAAATTGTAGAAAAACTAAAAGAAGTGATTCCAAAGCAAAGTTTTCAAGTTGCACTACAAGCAGCAATTGGTGGTAAGTTTATTGCTCGGGCAGACATATCGGCATATCGCAAAGACGTTACAGGATATTTGTATGGAGGTGATGTTAGCCGCAAAAAAAAGCTGCTGGCAAAACAAGCAAAAGGCAAAAAACGCATGAAGCGCTTTGGCAAAGTTGATATCCCGTCAGAGGCCTTTACTGTGATGCTTAAAAGAGATTAGGAAGAGAGCAGCCCAGTCCACTCTGTTAAGGGCCTGTCCTTTTAAGGTGCTTTTAAGGTGTTAATTTAGTACACTTTTTTATAAGTGGTTATTTTAGAGTGATATTGCGTGATTTACGTGTGGCTTGCGGCTAATGTCTGAAAAATAATGTACTTTCTGTTGTGTTGCGATAGTATGGTTTTGAACGGCAGGTTTTGGCGCAACAACTATTTTTTGAACGGGTTTACTAACTTTATTCTTGATAATAATATCCATGCTTGTTCGTTTTTGCGGAGTTTTCTTTATGATACCAGTTTTAGGTTCAGTTAGGGTGAAGTTACTTGCTAGAGATGGAGTTATAGGAAGGGCTACGTCTGGAACCGAAACAAAAGCAGATTGATAAGATTCTACTGCTGTTTTTTTAACGTGCTTTTTCTGACCTAGATGTCTGATAACCACAAGTAAAATAGACAGGTTATAAAGTGTGATGATCGGAATAGCCACAAACAAACTGGTAATCAAATCATAATTAAATGGCGTAACGATTGCTACCACAATACTGCCAAAAACGACCCATTTTTCATTTTTAATTAATTTCTTAGGAGGAATTTTGCTAATTGTATCGGCCAGCATGATTATTAATGGTAATTGGAAAATTATTATAAAGGCAATTATCATGTTGATAACAAAATTTAAGTAATTATCGGCTGATATTAAAGCACTAAGCCCACTAACTCTAAATCCAGAGAAAAATTCGAGCGTGCCGGGTAATATGCATAAATAAGCAAATACCGCACCTAATATTGCTAAAACTGATGACATGAAGGTTGTAAAATAGACTCGTTTTAAGCTTAGCGACTTTGGAAAAGCTGGCCGAATAAACATAATAATATTGTAAATAATTACTGGTATTGTAACTGTTAACGCTCCAATAAAACAGACTCTCATAATCAGCGTAAAGCTGCCTGCCGGATTATTATAATAAAGTGGCGCATTTAGCGGGGATCGAAGAAGGTTCAAGATATGTTCGTAAAAAAAGTAAACGACAGTGCCGGATAAAACTAGACAAAAAACACATGCAAGAGTACGAAATAGTAGTTCACGCAAGTGACTTATTAAACTGTTTGCTGGCATTTTATTCTTTTGACGTTTCACCCACACCGCCCTTTTTATTATTTGTTATTTTGTTGTGTCTTTGTCACTTTTGTCTTCGTCTGATCCGTCTTTGAAGCCTTTTTTCAGCTCTTTACCTGCTTGGCCGACACCGCGTGCAAGCTCAGGTAGTTTTTTACCACCAATAACTAGCACAACTATTGCCAAGATGATTAATAAAATAATATCAGCTTTTGACATCCCTATTTTCCTCCTTCATAAATACTAATAACAGTATATGCAATAATACATATTTAAGCAAGATACACATCAAATATGCAAGTATTTTTTTGTTGTTGTGATTTGATTTATTACTCTTAATAGCTTATGATTATTATGGAAAGTTATAGTAAAATGAGGTAAATTATGGGGCTGATCAACAAAGACATTTTTCAGGTTATCAAGCGCCAAGAAATGGACCGCAAGGATTTTTTGAAATATTGCGGGCTTGTTTTGATTAGTTTACTCGGTTTTAAAACATTTGTATCATTATTAGAGCAGGCCGATAGGCAAATATTATCTGAAAAAGATTCCAAAAAAGCTACGCGCGGGTTCGGCAGTGGAAAGTACGGGGCCTAGGTAATGGCTCAGTTAAGGCTTCCATTTGTTGACGGTGATGATGGGCAGTGGGGTGATATATTAAACCAGTTCATTGCAAAAGAACATTACGATACAGGGTCTGATAATGTCGCCAACGGTGGTCATAAAAATATTACAATTCGTCCCGGCACGGCAACAGCTGGGACAGCGCCATTAAAATTTACTTCTGGTACTTTACTAGCGACACCAGAAGCCGGTACGATTGAATATCTTTCAGGCAAATTTTATATTAGGGGTACTGATAGTCTATCTGTTGCCGGAACAGTCACAGGGTCAAACACTGCGATTTATGATGTTGCACAGGTTGGCTTTACATTAAGTGGTACGGCAGGCAGTGCTGCAACAGTCAAGGTCCCATATAATGTTTCATTTACTAGTTACGAAGTTAAAACTGACGTTGCTACAACCTGTAGTATCAGTATTGATTCCGAAACAATTACATTATCAAATGAAGCGTTAAAAAATGGCTCATCTGACTTATCAAAAACTGATGGGCAATATATTACAGCAACATTAAATTCAAACAATAATGCAACTGTCGTTATGATATTCTTGAAGGGCACTAAAACTTAATGGCTGGCTCAATTTCATATAATGGAACTTTTACAGCCTGTACTTATGTTTATAGGGCGACTGGTGGTGGAGTAACATTTTCAGCTAATTTAGCAGGGACTACTTTTGATTATTTTACAGATACAGCAGTAGTAAATGATGCTATTTATTTTA
>CAZCIE010000018.1:0-1023 GCA_964498955.1 uncultured Saccharimonas sp. (SeqCode)
ACCTAGAAAAAGCCGTCAAAGAGCTAAACGACGTTTTGATGCCAATCGGCGCCAAAATGTACAAACAATCAAGTGAAGACAAAGAAAAATCAGAGTCCAAAGACGACGATGATAAAAAGTCTGACAAAGATGACGACGAAGCTGTAGAAGGCGAAGTCGTTGACGAAAAAAAAGATAAATAATGAACATATTCAAATTAGCACTCTGTAAAAAAGGGTGCTAATTTGATATAATCTATACATAATCTAACTAAAAATATGAATAAAAGAGATTACTATGAAATTTTAGGCATATCCAAAAATGCCTCGGATGATGAGATTAAAAAAGCCTATCGCAAGGCTGCTGTTAAATTTCACCCTGACAAAGAAGGTGGTGACGAGGCCAAATTCAAAGAAGCCGGCGAAGCCTATGAAGTCCTCAAAGACAGCGACAAGCGTCAGCGATATGATCAATTTGGTCACGCTGGCGTTGGCGGTAATAGTGCTAGTGGCGGTGGCAATCCTTTTGGTGGTGGGTTCGGTGGCTTTAATGGTCAAAATATTAACTTTGATTTTGGCGAAGGCGGTTTTGGTGATATCTTCAGTCAGTTTTTTGGTGGTGGACGAGGACAGTCTGGTCCAAAACGCGGTCGTGATGTCGAAGTAACATTACAGTTAACGTTTGAGGAAGCGGTCTTTGGCCTAGAACAAAAAATTGCCATCGATATTGATGACGAATGCCAGCACTGCCATGGAACGACTGTCGAGCCAGGATATGAGATGAAGACTTGTCCGACTTGTCGTGGGGCTGGTCAAGTCAATCGAGTCATGAATACGATATTTGGTCAGATTCAACAACCAGCAACTTGTGAAGAATGCGGCGGTCAAGGGAAAGTCCCCGAAAAAGTTTGTACAGCTTGTCGCGGCAAAGGTGTCCAACGTGCTGCCAGAACGATGAAAATTAAGATTCCTGCAGGCATTGACGACGGTGCAACAATTCGTTTGCCGGGTCATGGTGAATCAATTGGCCATGGTCAAAAAGGCG
>CAZCIE010000018.1:1033-8537 GCA_964498955.1 uncultured Saccharimonas sp. (SeqCode)
CCACATTCGGGTGAAAGCCCACAAACAGTTTACTCGCGAAGGCGATATTATATTGTCTGAGCAGCATATTGGCATGGTAGACGCGGCACTCGGTTGTGAAGTTGATGTCGACACAGTAGATGGCCGAATCCGTATGAAAGTCCCGGCTGGTACGCAATCTGGCACTGACTTCAAGCTATCAAATCACGGTGTTCCAATTATGCGTTCAGACAAGCGTGGACCACATATTGTTAGTATATTAGTCGATACCCCTACCAAATTGTCACGAAAACAACGTGAACTACTAGAGCAGCTTGATATTTAGACATTTATACTTTTTATCCATAAACGTGTATACTATTTTTATATGTGGGGGATAATTAATGCTCGAAGTTAACCTGTTGATTGTTATAGCAATTCTAATTGGCTTTTTAGTAAAAGCGGGCAAGAAACAAAAAATTGTAGATAAATTAAGTATTTCTTATCGTCAAGGATATAGTGACGGCTATAATTCAGCTTCAAATAATCAGAATGGACAGGTGGTCCCTGCGTTATCGTCAGAAAACCAGAATGCAACGTCTACACCATTATCGCCAGATAATGTGGCGCAACCGGTACAGAACATTGCGACAAATATCACCCCGCAGCCGCAACCAATATTGGTTAACGACGTGGCTGCGAAAGAAAAATCCAAGCTTCAAAATATTAATATTGCACTATATGTTGCAGGAATATTATTAGTTGGAGGTGTCGCGCTATTTGTTAGCCTAGCCGAATTCTCGGGATTGTTTAAATACATTTTTGTTTGGATAATTGTAGTTACATACTATTTAATAGGCTTTGAATTAAAAGATAAAGTTCCAATCCTCAAACCAGCAGCTGTTGCATTTGTCTGTACTGCGCTTGCAATATTACCTTTTACGGGCCCATTTATGTATAGACTAGTCGCCCAAGATCCAACACTATGTTGGTTTGTAACTTCGATAATTGCGTTTATCGCATATATTTATGCATCAATTCGCTTAAATAGCCAAACTTTAGCATATATTTCGATTGCAAGTTTCATCAGCCTGGCAACGTCAACCGTTTCAACAATTGGAGTTGGAGTTTTATGGTACTGTGTCGTAGTAATTTTAATTGCTACAGCATTCACATTCATCACCAGATTCTGGCTAAATTTAGTTACAGAATTATTTAAAAAGCCAATAACGTATTCTGGCCAGTTTCTTGTGCCAATAACACTGCTTGCTAGTGTCATAAGGTATATGGATATATCTTTAAGTGAATATGTTGTTATATTTGGTATTTCGGCTTTATATTACTTGTCTAACGCTTTGTCTTTGAAAAGAGGCGATTCCTCACGTTCACTATATCTGTTCATGACAAGATTATTATTTACTGTTACTGGGCTAATCTTTGCATATAATGTTAGCAAGTCATGGGTTGTTGTCTCTTATACTTTCTTTGTCTTTGGTTTATTGCAATTATTATATTCAACAACTATGTTGCCTAAAAAGGCGTGTTCATTAGATAACCAAAACGAGATATGGCTTTGGCTTGGTGGATTAATGACCATTATTTCTCCCGTGTTTTTAATCACTAATGCAAGCTGGAAAGAGGCATGGGTGATTTATCTGGTATCTATTGGTGTTAGTTCAGTTGTGTCTTCGGTTTGGTTGCGTCGTGCAGAAATATGCATCTTTACACTTTTCAGCCTGCTGGTATTGCCATTACTAGAATTATTGATTATTCCAAAGATGGGTTGGGATTTGTTGATGATTATTTATCTTGTAATGATGTGCTTGTCTTTCGCCATAAAATTTATCTTGCGCAAAAATCAGCTAAGCTCATCGCAAAAAATTATACTAAATTTGTATATCTTCTTATTTATGGCGGCAATGATACTGGCGTCTGTAGCTAATATTCAACAGTATTTGGTTTTGCAGACAGTTGTTTGGCTGATCGCCTCGGCCATCTTTTATGCATATTATGTAATCGATAAAGAGATAAATCTTGTTGTGATTGGCAATTCCTCTTTGCTTATGTGTATAGTCCAATTCACAAGATTGTTCAACCTCCAAATTATGGACCAATACAATTTAATTGCTTGGCTGTCACTAGCGATATTCTTTAGCGTAAGCTTAATTATTAGACAGCTTGGGCAAAAATCTGGGAAAACCTATGATATTATGTGGGCCACATCAGTAATCGCTGCGGGTATTGCGGGCCTTGTGACAATGTATATGGGGTCAGCAGACTTTCATGCTATTACAAATAGTACTTTATCAACCAGCCAACTTACCTATATCTCATCAAGCCTAGTTACATGCTGTGTCGGTTTAGTGCTAATCTTCCAAGATTATCTGTTAAAGAAGCCAAGGTATTGCGACGTTTCCGCTATTTTAATAACTCTTGGATTAACTGCGGTTGTGGACGTTTTGTATCCAAATATCCATTCTTTGTTTTATGTTCATTGGTGGGTCCTTGTCATTGGTATTTTGGCGTATGTCTATTATCGTTTTAACGAAAAGCCTAAGGCAAAGTTTCGGCTTATATGCGCGCTGTCATTGCTTAGTATGTTCACTATTAGTTATGCATTTGGAGGCGAAATCAGCTATCGACTATTGTTCTTGATCGAACACTCACTACTTGTTGTTATTGGTCTACTAGCATCATATAAGTTATTGACAGTTTGGGGTGGAGTAGGCGTCACGTTAGCACTTTTGTGGATGCTTTCAGGGTACACATTCTTGTTATTGTCGTTTATTGGCCTTGTTATCATTGCGATAGTTGTATACGTAATCATGAAAGGCAATCATAACAATCACGAGATTGGCCAAAAACCTTAACCACGAATTGTAACAGACTAGGTCAACCTAGCTATAAGCGTTTATATTTGACCGTTCATGCTTGACTTTTAAGAGGCGGCGTGGTATAATAAACAAGATATGTACGAAAAAAGCCAACCAACCGTATCGGTTCACATATTAGAGAATACTCCGGATGAAAAAAAGACGGAATTTATTGATGATGGTCTTTTTTATAATGCTTTGGCTGATATGGCAAAAAGCAGCAAGGAATAATATGGTAAAAGATGTATTGGTATTATTTAGTTTTCGTAACCACAAAACTGGTTATATTGAGATGCTTTTTGATAGGCTGTCAAAATTTTCCCAAGGTACCAACTTGAATTTATTTCGTGGCTCCTTAAATGATTTACAGATTTCTATAAAGAATAATTCTATGTCAATCATTGAGTCACTGACCGGACGGGACATCTCGTCATTCGATTTGGTTTATTTTGAACTTTGGTATAAATCCCAGCAGCAAGCCTTGGCGGCTGCACGTTTGATGGAGCGCAAAAATGTTAAATATTTTAGTAAAGAAATTAATAATATAATCCCAATTACAAAGATTGGCGAATTGGCTGTTATGGCTGATAATTCAATTCCTTTGCCAAACACATTTATTAGCAGCTCGCGTGGGATTAAGAAAGTATTCAAAAATAATCCACCAATTGGCTACCCATTGATTGTTAAAGCAGCTGATGGCTATGGAGGAAAGAATAATTATTTGGTTAAAGATTATCAATCACTGGCAAAGGTGCTTGATGAAAATAAAACCATAAAATTTGTTATTCAAGAATTTATTCCAAATAATTGTGATTACCGTTGTTTGGTATTGGGTGGCAAAATCGCGCTTGTTTTAAAGCGAACTCGCAACAAAGACGCTGGCACACATTTAAACAATACTTCTGCTGGTGCGCTTGGTGAAGTTGTGCCAATTGATACGTTGCCACAAAATGCTCAAGATGTAGTTTTGCTTGCTGCTAAAACCCTAAACCGTTTTGAATTTGCCGGAGTCGATTTGATGTTGCACGCACAGACAAACCAGCCATACATTCTAGAGGTAAATCAGACTCCGCAAATCGAGATTGGTGCTGAAGTTGATAAAAAAATGGCAGCGATGCTTGATTATATGAGTTTACGTACTGGAGGCGATAATGCCTAAGCCATTAATTGTATTTGTCTTTTCGCAAGAAGGTTCTGCTACCAGTACACGCTATGGCGGTTTTGCTGGTCGTCTGCAAAAAGCTGGCGGTCTGTCTGGTTGTGATGTATTAACAGTTGCTTTAGAAAACCTGCTATTTATTGTTGAGGAAGATGGCTCGGCTGATGTTATTGATTGTGTGTCAAAAAAGAGCCTTGGCCAAGCCTCGATGGTTTATATGAAATCCAGATGGGGACTGCCAGAAGAAGCCAATGCTTTAGCAAATTATCTATTTTATAAAGGCATACCATTTATGGACACCTCGGCATTAGGCGCAGTTATGTCAAAAGTTTCGACCACTATGAAATTATGGGGGAATGGGATATCTGTTCCTTTCACATTATATTCACGCAAACATGACCTACTGCTTAAACTAATAAAAGATTATCGCATTGCACTTGGTGAAAAGTTTGTGCTAAAAGATGCACATGGTGCAAAGGGCAAGATAAACTTTTTAACTAACGTCAACGAGGTTCCGAATATTTTCAAACAATATCCTGATGTTCAGTTTGTCGCGCAACGATATATTCAAAACGATGGTGATTATAGGATTGGCGTATATGTAAATAAATCTAGTTTTGTTATCAAGCGTGTTGGCTCTGGCAAGACGCATCTTAATAACACATCAGCTGGCGGAGTTGCCGAATTTATCGCGATAGATGATATGCCGACAAAGCTTTTAAGGCTAGCCGAAAAGGCTGCTAGGGCTGTAGATTTACAGATATCAGGTGTAGATATTATTGTTGATAAAATCACCAATAAGCCATATGTTTTAGAGGTAAATCAAGGCTCTCAAATAGTTACAGGGGCATATGTTGAAGAAAACATAGCAGCGCTTAACGATGCGCTGGATGGTGCGATTAGGGGACGATATGTTCGTGCTCGTAAACAACCAACAATGATGATTGGGCGCCGTGTCACGGCAAAGTTAAAGCAGCTGGGTATAGAAAGTGTCGTTGCAAAAGTTGATACTGGTGCGTATTCTTCTACTCTTCATGCTGATAATATTCATATCGAAAAAAATAGTAGTGGCGCAGATGAATTGGTGTTCAATATAACCCCAAGCGAACGTTTGATTATGACTGACATTTCTTCTTCTGAGGTTCGCACGGCTGAATTTTTTGATCAAAAAGTACGTAGTTCAAATGGGCATCAAGAACATCGTTATAGCATAAAAACTCGAATAACAATAGAAGGCCGAACTGTCCCAGTTGTATTAACACTAAGCGACAGGTCCGAGATGGGTTATCCGCTACTTATTGGACGAAGAGTTCTAAGGTCCAGGTTTATTGTTAATGTTGAGTTAAATGAAGATAATCAGGCTGAATGGAAATATTAGCTTGCAAAATAACTAATTAAAAGGTATGGTTCAAATATGAAAATTGCAATTTTATCAAACGGCACAGGAAATTATTCTACAAAACGCCTCAAGGAAGAGGCTGTTAAGCGTGGCCATAGCGTTAAAGTGATTAGATACAAAGAATGCTATGCTTCAATTGAACAAAGTAACCCAAATGTCAGCTACCGTGGCGAAGATCTGCCGATGTATGATGCTATAATCCCACGGATTGCATCATACATGACTTCATATGGCACCGCGATTGTTCGCCAGCTAGAGATGCAGGGTCAATACACTGTATCTAGCTCGATCGCAATTAGCAGGTCGCGCGACAAAATGAGAAGTCTGCAACTGCTTGCCAAATATGGAATTGGGATTCCAAAAACTGTCGTATCACGTAACACTACAGATATTGATGATTTGTTAGAGGCTTTGGGTGGAACGCCAGTAATAATCAAGCTAGCCAAAGGGACCCATGGTAATGGTGTTGTTTTGGCAGAATCTAAAAAGGCGGCTAAATCAGTATTGCAAGCATTTTATTTAACGAATGATGACGGTACAAACATATTATTGCAAGAATTTGTTAAAGAATCGGCCGGTACAGATATCCGTGCTTTTGTTGTTGGTAGTCGAGTAGTCGCTAGTATGCAGCGAAAAAGTCTTGATGATGATTTTCGTTCGAATTTGCACAAAGGTGGTGAAGGCACTGTGATTAAACTGACTGATGAAGAAGCAAAGATTGCCGTAAAGGCAGCCAAAGCGATGGGCCTAAATATTGCAGGTGTTGATTTAATGCGTAGTGAGCGGGGCCCATTAATTTTAGAAGTAAATGCTAGCCCTGGATTTGGTATTGAAAAGGTCACAGGGCGAAATGTCGCAGCCGCAATAATTGAATACATTGAGCAAAACGCCAAACGAAGTAATAAAAAAGACAAAATCGGCGCCTAGCTGCACAAACTGCTATAATGTCTGTATGGATAATTTGACGTACGAAATTCCATACAATAAGACTAAAGGTGTAGGGGTTATTGTTGCTGGATTAGTTGTCCTATTGCTGGCATCTGCTGCATATTTAATCATCCCCAACATGCTCCGCCCAACGGTAAGTGTTCAACTTGGTGATGGATTGTTTCGTGCTCAAGTCATTCGGAATGGTGACCAAGTGATAAACTTAGCGGCTTATGAAAAAAAGCCTAATGGTACGGACAAAGAGGTTCTAGGTGCTAGTAACGGCTCGACACTATCAAATGAGGCCATACTGATAATTTTCCCAAAAGTATCTATATGGAGTGTCTCATTGAAGGACATACAAGAATCAGTTGATGTTGTTTGGTTAAATGAGGAAAAGCAAGTTTCGTTTATTGCAAAAAATGTGTCACCTGATAATCTTGGAATGGAAAATGTCGAACCAAAGTCCGAATCAAAATATGTAATTAAGCTTGAGTCTGGTGTGGTTGATGATAAAGTAATAAAAATTGGTACTCAAGCTAGTTTTGATCTTAAGGAAGATTGATAATTATGGGGACTACGATTGTTTACGTTTTGATACCAATAGTTTTATTTGTGGTGTCATTTTTTGCAAAACGTCGGTTTGGGCTACTAGGCTTAGCTTTGGCGGCTGGGTCGCTACTGAGTGGAGTATGGGGCTATGATGCCGGTCTGATAGCAAGTGGGTTAGGTTTTCCATCAAATATTTATGTAGATTCGATTATTTCTTCAATAATAATATTATTACCGTCTATTTTGTTGTTATTCCACGGATATGCTTACAAAAACGTATTTAGCCGAACGATTGGGGCATTAATGTATACAATACTTGCTATGGCGCTATTATTTGTGCCACTTATTAGTGTTTTTCCTCCTAGCGGTATTGGTTCGAGCATAATAAACGCATTCAGCTCAAGCAGTAAGTTCATCGTAGGTGTTTGTTTAATCGGAGCAGTTATTGATTTGTTTTTAACGAAACCTTCGGATAACTCAAAAAAGCACCGCTAACATTGACAAATTACCTCTAATAATGGTAAATTGTTACGGTGTAATAAAGAATTAGTGAAGATATGGGGTCGTAGCTCAGCTGGTTAGAGCGCCTGCCTTTTAAGCAGGATGTCGTGAGTTCAAGTCTCACCGACCCCACCA
>CAZCIE010000019.1:0-8349 GCA_964498955.1 uncultured Saccharimonas sp. (SeqCode)
AGTTGAGGGCTATTTGTGTATTGTTTTTCACCAGTTATTCTATCAATAAGTCGCTTATTGTTCACATTTTTTACCCAGGTATTTATTATAGAGTTAAGCATATAATTTCTCTCTGATTGAGGCGACTTGTTCACGGATCAAAAAATCTAATTTGATTGCTTTTTCTATCTTTTCAACAGAGTGAATGGCGGTTGTATGGTCTTTACGACCCAGTTCTGAAGATATTTTAGGAAATGACAGGTGCAACTCGCTTCGTAGCAGGTACATTGCAATCTGTCGGGGTACAACAATATATTTATCACGCTTGTCTCCACAAATCTCTTTCATTTCAATTTGGAAGTGTTTTGCAGTATTTTCGATAATTTTTTTGCTCGAAACGTGTTGAGGGCGTGAATGACGGATATTCCCGAGCAATCCCTCGGCAATTGTCAGGTCAGGTTCAATATTACGCATCTCTGCGTAGGCAAGTAATTGATTAAGGACACCTTCTAGTTCGCGAATGTTAGTTTTTATGTTGGTTGCCAGATATTCGACAGTTTCTTGTTTTAGTGTAACTCCGGATTGGGACGCTTTAATGTTTATAATTGCACATCTAGTTTCAAAATCTGGCATTTGGATATCAATTGCCATTCCCATTTCAAATCGACTCCGCAGATGGTCCGTCAGCGTTGGAATACTCTTTGGTGGTTTGTCGCTACTGATAATAATTTGTTTATTATTTTGGTGTAAATAATTAAATGTATGAAAAAATTCTTCTTGAGTTTTTTCTTTACCGGCAATAAACTGCATATCATCAACTATTAATACGTCAACATTGCGATATTTATCCGAAAAGCCTTTTTTCTTGAACCTTATGTAATCTAAAAACTCATTTACAAAAGTTTCTGAACTGATATAAATAACTCGCATTTTAGGGTTGATTTTGATAATTTCGTTACCAATTGCTTGCATTAAATGAGTTTTACCCAAGCCTGCGCCACCATATAAATATAATGGGTTATATTTGACACCAGGATTTGTAGCAACCGCACGGCTGGCAGTATAGGCCAGATCATTACTTGATCCAACAATAAAATTGTCAAAAGTATATCGTGGGTTTAATGATCCAACTGTGCTTTGGCTGGGGGCGATATAGTTTGACTGGTCGGTCAGATCGTTAGCTGGCAGTGGGGCAGAAGTTGTTGTTTCACGGTTTATCCGACTGCTTTTATTTGACGAGCTGATAATATAACTAATTCGTTTTGGAAATATCTTGTTTTTTGCTAGTACGGCCTTTATCTGTCCGTCAAATTTTACTTCAAACTGTTTTTTAGCAAAGATATTTGGTACAGAAATGACAATTTCTTCATCTGTCTTATCAACTAATTCGGTGTTTTTAAACCAAGTGGTAAAGGTCGCATGTGAAACCGTCAGCTCGATTTCTCCCAGTACACTTTGCCATAACGCGTTATGCATATTATCTCTACCTCACTTAAACACCCTTTATTACTAATAACTATAGCGTATAACAAAGTTTTCCACAACCTGTAATACCTACAACAATAGCAAGGTAAGATAGGGGTGCCAGTTATGCACAATTTTTCATTACACCTACATATATGTGGAAAAACGGCTAGTTTTCGTGGACAACTTTTTATACTAAGAACTATCTGATATATTTTTCAAGCATTTTGCTTGCTAAAAACGCCTCTTTCAAGTATACTACTACAGATATGAGCCAAACCTATAAACCACATACCCGTCATCGAGCCAAAACTCACGGTTTTCGCGCACGCATCTCCACAAAAAATGGACGTAATGTAATAAAGCGACGCCGCGCCAAAGGGCGAGCAAAATTGACGGCTTAAACATACAACATCTCCGAAAGGGGATGTTTTTGTTGCGGGTCCTGCCTTCCGGTTTGCCCCTTAAATTTTTTTCGATTACGAAGAAACAATTTTGGGGCGGCCCCACCGAAAGTCACCCGTAGACTTTTTTGTATCCATTAGGCTTGATGTTCTACTACCTACTACCTACGACCTACCATCTACTATTTAGTTCTTAACTATAAGAACTAAATTTTGGTATGGTATTTATCATAAACTTGTGCTATAATTCAATTACTGATTCGTCTTGTAGTGTTAATTTATGGCAAATACTAAAACTGTGCTTCTTGATCAAATTAAGGCCGATATTATTAAAAACAATATCTGCCCAGATTTAGCGCAGAGTGCGACGAACTTGGTGATGGGTGATGGCAATATTGATGCCGAGATTGTGTTAATAGGTGAAGCACCTGGCAAAAACGAGGACGAACAGGGCATACCATTCATTGGTGCCGCTGGAAAGTTTTTGAACGAGATGCTGGAAAGTGCTGGAATGGTGCGTAGTGACGTATTTATCACAAATATTGTCAAATATCGACCGCCAAATAACCGTGACCCTAGCCCCGATGAAAAAGTAGCGTTTTGGCCATACTTGGTGCGTCAGCTGGATGTGATACAACCCCGGGTGGTTGTGACATTAGGCCGACACAGCATGGAATATTTTTTACCAGACCAAAAGATTAGTAATGTGCACGGGCAGCCAAAAAAAATTAGTTTTGGTAAAGGCAAGCTGATAATTGTACCGTTATATCATCCTGCAGCGGCTCTTTATAACGGCAGTATGCGGGATACATTAATAGAAGACTTTAAAAAGTTACCAAAAATAATAGAAATTCTTAAAAAGGAGAATAAAAAATAATGGGTCAACAAAGACTCGCGACCGTCCAAGGCGACGACCAATCAAAAATGCCGAATACTCGGCGACAACAATCAGATAATACAGTTCTGAGCAACACGTTAACTCGTAAGGGCGAGGTTTTTAGGGCGCAGCGTAGAAATAGCGACAATGTGAACTCTCAAGCATCTCAACACATAATTAACATTCCGGTTAATAAATCAATTTATAATGGATATGAAGGTCGGCAATTTAGCCCTGCCGATCAACGAAAACAACCTAGATTTAATGGTCCAAAACTTCGCATAATCCCGATGGGGGGCTTGGGCGAAATGGGCATTGGTAAAAACATGATAGCCCTAGAATACGACAACGATATTATCGTTATTGACTGTGGCTTACTGTTTCCTGGCGTTGATTACCCAGGTATTAACTACATCGTACCAGATGTTGCATATCTGGAGCTGAACAAACATAAAATTCGGGCAATAGTGTTTACTCATGCTCATCTTGACCACATTGGGGCTTTTCGTCATCTTGCCGAAAAGATTCCTGCGCCTGTTTATGCAACCAAATTTACTATTGGCATGTTGCAAAAAAATATGGAAGAATCGACTAGTGACTACAGTCCAGAATATGTTCAAATGGATCCAGAATCCCACGCTCAAGTTCAAATTGGCGATAATTTTAGCATTGAATTCATTCGAGTGGCTCATTCTATCCCAGATTGTGCCGCCATTGCGATCCGTACGCCACTTGGTGTAATTATGCATTCTGGTGACTGGCGATTTGAAGAACAGCCTGTTGATGGCCACAAATTAGACACTCAGCGAATGTCCGAAATTGCAGCCAAAGAGGGTATATTAATGTTGCTTAACGAATCAACTAATGCCGAGTCCGAAGGCACACATCAGCATACAGAACTGGATATTCAGCAAAGTATTGGCGAGATTATGGATAAATATCCAAATGGGCGATTAATAGCTAGCTGTTTTAGTAGCCATATTGGCCGAATGCAATTAATCCTAGAAGAAGCCAAGCGACATGATCGCAAGGTAGCCTTTGCGGGATATAGTATGATACAAACACTTGAAGTTGCGCTTCGGGCTGGGGTTATTAAAATCCCCAAAGACGTAGTCCTCAAGATGGAAGATTTAATTAAACTGCCTGACAGCAAAATTATGATTGTTTGTACTGGTTCGCAAGGTGAATTTAGCGCCGTATTAAATCGAATGGCAACAGGTGCACATAAATATATAAAGATTAAAAACTCTGACGTAATTGCATTTTGTTCAAACCCAATTCCTGGTAATGAAAAGTATGTTACAAAAACTGTTGATGGTTTAATGCGAGAGGGTAGCGAAGTTATTCAAAACAAAAAGACCCACTTGACTGGCATCGGCCCATTGCACCTCTCGGGACACGCGTATATGGATGACCATGAGAAATTTATTAATATGTTGCACCCTAAATATTACATGCCAATTCACGGTGAATTTCATATGTTAGTTCATAATGCTAGACTTGCAGAATATAGGTGTGGAATTAATAAGCAGAACATTTTTGTTTGCGACAGTGGTGACATTATTGAGATTACAAATGAAGGCGTCAAAAAAGCCGGTCGAATCCCAGTTGGCGGCATTATGTATGACGACAGTGGGGCAGTTGTGTCCGAAGTGGTATTAAAAGACCGTATCCATATGGCCAGTGAGGGTATGTTTGTGGTTGTTTTGACCGTTCAAGCCGGCACAGGGCGTTTACTAACCAGCCCAGATATTATCAGTCGCGGGTTTATTTATCTACGCGATAGCGAAGAGTTGATGGGGCTAATTCGTCAGTATTTAAAGCAAAAAGTTGCTCGGTCGTTTGTTGGAAAACACGTGGACTTGGATACTATTAAAAAAGAACTGAAAGATGAGATTACCCATATTTTGTTTGACCAAACACGCCGAATGCCGATAGTTATACCTGTTATCAACGAGATTGGCGGGTCCAGTAATGCTCAAAATACAAACGCTCGTCCTCAGATGCAGCAGCAACGTCGTCCAATTGAGCCTGTCAAGCCAGTGCCTCACTTTATCAGGCCAACACCAAGGCATTTCCCAGAACCTCAAAAACCCGACAGCGAAGCAACTGAGCCTCATTTTGTCCCTCGACACCGAGAATATTAATTAGTAGATGGTAGGTGGTAGGTAGTAGAAATCTCATTTCGCTAGGAATTAATAATCACGGGTGACGTGAGTCGGGGCAACTCCCAAATCGAAAGAAATGGTAACCCATTTTTGAGATTTAGGGGTGGAACGAGCGGCAGGACCCGCAGGCAGAATAGCGTAATCGCTTATGCCTATTGCAAAATGTAGTAAAGTCTGCTACAATATATCTATAAATTTAAACGAAGAACGCATATAATAGGGTAACGATGGCAAAAAGAAAAAAATCACGTAGGAAAAAATCCAGAGACTTCGGCCCCAAGCATGTTTTGCCAGTTGGTTTTTGGGCTCAGGTAACCGCGATATTTTTGATAGCAATTTCTATCTTGTTTGTCGTGGCCTGGTTTAATGCCGGTGGCCCAGTTTTGAATTGGGTTTACAACTCATCGCTAGCGGTCATAGGTTACGCGGTTTATATTATTCCTGCCTTATTTATTTATATTGCAATCGAAATTTTTCGGGCCGAGGACAACCGGCTACCTTATATTATGAGGTTTGCCTCTTTTGTTGAGGTTCTGTGGGTATCGTCTTTACTAGGCATACCTGCATCTCAAACCAGCGTATCAACTGGCGGCGGTATTGTCGGTGAATTAATTAACAAGGGCGTGCTGCAGCTTGTAAACACGAATGTAGCAATATTTATATACATATTACTAATTTTATTAACATTATTATTTATGTCTCGAAGTAATCCAAAAGACGTTGTTATGAGCCTTTGGGGCTTAGTCCATCGTGAAACCGAAGAAGAGGACGAAAACGGTGATATTATGCGAAAAGTATCAAATATCGACAGAGGTTTTAAGGTCTCTGGAATTGTTGATGAAGCCGATGAAACTGAAATCTCCAAAGGTGGCCTTACAATTCTTCGTAACAGAAGGCCAAAGCCAACTAGCTCACCAGTTTCAACAGGTTTTGATGACGGTTCCAAAAAATCCGAGACTGCATTAATGACAGTTACTGATCCTAATTGGGTGGCCCCTAGCCTTGATTTACTAGAGAGTAAAGAAGCTATGCCAGAGCCAGGTGACATTAAACAAAATGCGTCAATTATAAAAGAAACGATGGCGGAATTTGATATTGATGTTGAGATGGAAGGTGCTAATGTCGGGCCGCGGGCAACTCAATACCGTTTGCGACCAGCAAGTGGCGTAAAGTTGTCGCGTATTACAGCTCTTGAAACAAATTTGGCACTTAATTTGGCAGCAAAAAGTTTGCGCATGGAGGCGCCAATACCTGGTGAAAAGGTAGTCGGCATAGAGGTCCCAAATGTTAAAGCTGCCGATGTTCGTATTAAGGCAATATTTTCGAGTAAGCAGTGGAAAGATAGTGTTGAACCACTAACATTTGCCATTGGAAAAGATATCTCAGGAGAAAAAGTAATTGGCGAATTAAACAAAATGCCACACTTGTTAATTGCTGGTACAACTGGCTCTGGTAAATCAGTAATGATTAACTCATTGTTAGTTAGTTTGTTGTATCGAAACAGCCCAAGTGATCTTAAGTTGATATTAATTGATCCAAAACGAGTCGAGATGACTCAGTATGAGGATATCCCTCATTTATTAGCACCAGTGATTGTTGAAGTCGAGAAAGCAATCAGTTCTCTTAAATGGTCAGTAAATGAAATGGAACGTCGGTATAAAACTTTGCACGAAAGTCGTGTTAAAGACATCAAGGAATATAATATCAAGATTAAATCAACAAACGCGAAGGTCCCGATTGAAGAAGACGATGGCACCGTGCAAGAACATGAAAATGGTGCGATGCCATACATTGTTATTGTGATTGATGAGTTGGCTGATTTAATGATGACAGTAGGCCGTGACTTAGAGGCATTAATCGCTAAGATTGCTCAAAAAGGACGTGCAGCCGGTATTCATTTAGTATTGGCTACCCAAACTCCGCGTGCTGATATTATTACAGGTTTAATAAAAGCTAATATTTCATCACGAATTGCTTTTACGGTAACCCAAAATTTAGAAAGTCGTATCATTTTAGATCAGGGTGGTGCTGAAAAACTTTTGGGAGCGGGTGATATGTTGTTTATGACTGCCAGTTCGCCAAAGCCAAAACGTATCCAGGGTGCATGGGTTACAAATAAAGAGATTGACAAGGTTGTAGCACATTTGCAATCGCAATCTTTGCCTGATTATAACGATGATGTTACTAACCAACGAGTCCAATTAAATGGAAAAGGCGGAGTTGTCCCTGACCATGAAGGCAGCAATGGCGGTGCTGACCAGTTGTTTGACGAGGCCGTTCAGATGGTAATTAACACTCAAAAAGCCAGTGCCAGTTCGCTGCAGCGTCGTTTCAGAATAGGTTATTCCCGCGCCGCAAATATAATTGATAGCATGGAAGAACAGGGCATTGTGGGTCCTGCCGATAGACAACGACCACGTGAAGTTCTGATTAGTAGCTTAGACGACCTTAACGGCCCTGATGACGTTGATCAGTCTGACGACCTGTAATTAGTAGATGGTAGTTGGTATATGGTAGATGGTAGAAATCACAGTTGCCATTATATCTGTAATTTGTTATAATGTATCTGTTATTAACTCGGCCTGCACTTGATGTAGGCATCCATAATAAGGATTCCAGAGGAGGAAATCTAAATGAAAGAATACGAACTAACAGTTCTGATTCACCCTGACTTAGAGTCAGACCTTGAGACACCACTTAAAAAAGTGCGTGAATTGGTCACTTCTAACGGTGGTGAAATTGTCCGCGAGGACAATTGGGGCAAGAAAAAATTGGCATACAAAATCAAAAACGAAGACTTTGCAGTCTATGTTTATTTTGATATTAAATTGCCGGCTGAAGCTCCGCTAAAGATTAGCAACACGCTTAATATTAGCGATGAAGTACTACGATATTTGTTAGTCAAGGTCGATTTGAAGGGCCGAAAGGCGCTTGAAGAGGCCAAAACAACAACTTTACGTAATGTCGAATCAGACGAAAGGGAGTAAGCGATATGTCAAAAAGTATCAACCAAGTAATTTTGATGGGACGATTGACCAGAGATCCTGAACAGCGTTCAACAACTAGCGGAAAAGTAATTGTTAGCTTTAGCATTGCAGTTGACCGTGGTGGCCAAGAAGACGCTGCTGACTTTTTTAATGTTAATGCTTGGGAAAAACTAGGCGAACTAGTAATGCAATATTTGTCAAAAGGCCGACGCGTATTAGTCCAAGGACGATTGCGCCAAGACCGATGGGACGACAAAGAAACTGGCAAAAAGCAATCACGAATTGAAGTTACTGCCAGCGACATTACATTCCTAGACGGCCCAAGTGCTGGTGCTGGATCGGATGATTCTGATGCGCCAAAAAAGAGCTACAGTAAAACCCATTCGACAGGCTCAGGGTCTTCGAAAAGTGAAGATGTCGTTATTGAAGACATCGACGACAAACCAATTGATTTAAGCGAAATACCATTT
>CAZCIE010000020.1:0-7960 GCA_964498955.1 uncultured Saccharimonas sp. (SeqCode)
TATCATATTATAATGCCGCTTAAAAGTTAAAAAATAAATTTATGGTGGTTATAAAAAAGCTATTTGTTGAAAATTTTCGCTCTCATAGTAATTTTAGCTTTAATTTGTCCCCTACTATATCTGTTATTACAGGAATGAATGGTAGCGGCAAGACATCACTAATCGAGGCCTTGTATATTTCATTACAAGGAACCTCTTTTAGGGGTGCTGATCACGATGTATTGAAAAACCAATCACCTTGGTGGCGAATTGAGGTTGATTTTGATGATGATACTCAGCGCATTGTAACATATGACCCAAACTTATTGTCAGCCCGAAAAAAATTTATAATTGATGGTAAGACAATTTATCGCTTAAGCTCAAGATATAAATATCCAGTAGTGTTGTTTGAGCCAGATGATTTGCGCCTGTTACATGGCTCGCCGACCAGACGACGGTTGTTTATTGACAGATTTATTAATCAACTGGACCCAATGTATGCCAGTGCTGCTCACAAATACGAAAGAGCCCTGCGACAGCGCAACAACCTTTTAAAACGACATTTTTCATCCAAAGATGAACTATTTGCCTGGGACATTGCACTCAGTGAATATGGATCATATATTATTCAAAAACGAATTGCTTTTATTGAACAAATTAATAGTCAACTAAATGAAGCATATAACAATATTGCAAAATCAAAAGATTCGGTTTCGGTTCATTACTCAAATACATATATTGGTGATATAAAACAAAAGCTATTGAATGATTTACATAATTCTCGCGAACGAGACGCTGTCAGGGGCTTCACAAGCGTAGGACCACACCGTCATGACGTGATATTTAGTTTTAATGACTCACCTGCCATAGACGTCGCTTCGCGTGGCGAGGTGCGAAGTATTGTTCTGGCGCTAAAGTTTTTAGAAGTGGATATTATTGAACAAATTGTTGGTCAAAAACCAATAATATTACTAGATGACGTATTTAGTGAGTTGGATGATGAGCGGCAAAAAAGTTTGTTATCGACCGGACACCAGGTTATAATAACATCCACAAAATTGCCCGAAAATATTAAAATTAAAATAAAAAACATTAAATTAAAGATGTAATCAGCTAATTGAATTTATATTTCGTAGCCTTTGTTTTTGACCGGGCCAAAATATGGATATCCGCATAATACGTCTAAACCAATTATTTGATCGTTACTTTCATTTACTTGGCATTGGTTAATTGTTATTTCTGGTTTGTCTAGAGCATCTGATACAACCGCTTCTGTAACTTTTTGCTCATTTTCATTAATTACTGTTAAATCTTTTACCAAATCGGTGGTCGCAACATCATCGGCGTTTACATCATCAACTGGATCATAAAAACTAATATACCCATAATTTGTTGCAGCATTTAAGACTTCATCTTCTCCACTCATGCCAGCCTCGACGCGCTGGTCAATTAAATGAAGGTAATAATTTGAATTATTCTCAGTAGTATCAAACTTTGCACCAAAAAGACATTCAGACCCGTCAGTTATTCCTGATGTACTTCCGTAATTGCCAAGAGGTTCTTTGCGGTCAATGCATTTTTCTACGAATTTTTTATAATTTTCAGAGGAAGGTGCACCTGTGTCTGGGTCTATTTCACCCTGTAAATCATTTAATACTTCAATTGGATCTTTTTCCAGATATGCTGGAGGGATACCGTAAATCACATTACAATAAGGATCGGTCGCAAGGTCCATATCTTTATAATCCTCATCTTGTCCACACCAGTTTTTATATTCGTCAGCAGTATCAGCCGATGCCGTCTGTGAATTAATAGCAAGAGACATAGAGTTGGTTGTAATCGAAGATATAGAACTTAGTATATTAGCTACGCTATTCATATTTACTATATATGGGGTTAGTTTAGAAAACAGTTTTCCCATAAAAGTATTACTGTTTGTTATATCAAACGGGCTATATGCTAATCTGTCTTCTTCAGCGTACTGCTCTTGTATTTGCATCCCTAGTTCGGAGTATTCGGCGGCTTCTGCAGACTTTAGTGGCGCGTTGGCACCAGCCGCTGCGGTCTTTGACATTATTCCAAAGGACCCAGATGTGATTGCCTCCATGGCTTTTTCGCCGACGGTGCTGCCATCAATGACATTACCGGCAATGATATTCTTTAGCAGTGCTGGCAAAACAAGATTTGCCGCAACCATCCCAATGCTTACCCATGTGCCAAGTGATTTGGCAGCTGTTGTACCGGCTGCTTTTAAAGCCTGTATTATAGTTGTGCCTGATCCAGCAGTAAAATACAATAACAAAGCACCAGCCACAATTGAGGCTACCGAAACTATTGGGTTAGCAAGCGTATGACATATTTTTTTTGGATTGCCTCCCGCAAAAGCAACTTTAAAATAATCAGTAATATGGATTATATCTCCGGTAAGTCCGCCACCGGCTAAAAACTGCATGCTGAGCCCCGGCATTTTGCCGCGTTCGCCAAATGCAGCATATTTATAACCAAAAGATTCAGTCGCAGACCTTACAAGAACCTTGCCGGCTCCAGAAATTTCTTTTGTTAATATATCACCCATAACTTCAACATCTTTTGGATCAGGGTTACCTCCTGCCTTCATTTGGTCGGCCAAGCGCAGAAAAACCATAGCATAGTCTACAAGTTGGAAAAATCTGACTGTTTTTGCTGCGAATCCAACTGCACGGACGGTGTTATATACTGTACACGCATCGTCAAAATAACCTGTTACTTTGAGTATATTTGCACCTTTTGTAATAACTCTTTTAACACCGCTACCACCAGCAATTTCTTCTGCAATTTCTTTCATAGCCTTATCTCCTGACTCTACAATTTCATCAGTTTGGCGCAATGCGTTATCAAAATCGGTAAATTCGTCAGCATTAACATCTGTGACATTGGCCTCTATTTTATTACCATCAACATCTTCTAAAAAATTACCATCTTTATCAACAAGATATATTTTTCCATCTTCGCCCGTTCGAGTTAATATCTTTGAGCCATCGGCGCTACTTGTGCCTTTTGCGGTGGCCTCCAGATCAGCCATTTTTTCTTCGGGTGTGTCACCATTGAGTTTAACTTTACTTTTTTTAATACCTAACCATTTTGCGGTTTTTTGCCAAATGCTATCTGCATATCCCGCAAATTTTGGGTTGTATCCATTATTTACGGCTGCCCTAAACTTAGGGTCAGTTCTCATCATTTTTGAAAAGTCATCAGCAGAGATTGGTTTGCCATTAAATTCAAAGTCAGTTGGCCGTATCCTGCCCGGAAAAAAACTTTCATTACCCTTGATCTTGATTCCGGCTTTATCAAAAGCTGCAATTTGTTTTGCGCTCATCGACTTGTATTTACACATTATCTTTATTCCGACGCACACGCCGCCTGTAGTGTTTTTTATCTTTGCTCTGATTTTTGCATGGGTTCGAACATGCATACTTGCTAGTTGCATATTACCTTTCCCAATTAGTGCTTCCTTCATCTGGATAAACATCATTGCTGGCGAAAAAAGCAGTCCTGCAATCCCGGCGCCGCCTGCAGTTCCGCCAAGAATCAGCGCCAACGGGCCCTTTTTTCTGCGAACATTCATGCCTTTTGGAGTTTTGCCTTCGCTGTCTTTGTATTCTCGGGGTTCGGTTTTGTCAGTCCAGTCGCCTTTTTCAACTACTTCAGGGCCACCGGCCTCTTCTTGGTCGGCAACTGATTCATCTGGTGACGGCGCTTCTTCGGGATTAGTTTCGAGGTCATTAAGCGCATGAATTGAATCTCGCTCGGGAGTACTTGAGCCGTCACCTTTATTTTCGCCATCAATAACACCATAACCTGGCCATGAGGGTTCAATATCTGGTTCAATTTGTCTTTTAGTTGCTGGCATAACTAGTTTAATTATAGACTACTACGCCGTGTCTTGCACGGGCTCTTCGGGAATATCTGATCCGACAGGTCGTTCATAAGGCGAGTTATTAAGTGGCACTTCAACTTCAGTTGGAGGCTCTGTAAAAGGCTGCTCTTTGTTTTGTTGGTTAAATACTCTTGGGTCAGTAGTAATTAGTTGTTTTTCGGTTTCACTGCCTTCAATTTGGATATGAACATGGTTTTGTCCAGCAAAGAACAAGCCTTGGCCTACTGGGAAGTTTGCTAGACGTTTTTTCTCTTCGTCGGTCAATTTGAATACATCAGATAACACATCAACAGCGCTGGTCGATTGTTTAAGTAGTATTTGCATCGAACTATTTTGGACAATTGCTCGCCCGTTTTTGCTGCCCATAAAATCTTCAACGTCTTGGGTGACGGTTGTTAGTCCCAGATAATATTTTCGAGCTCGTTTGGCTAGACTGAACAAAAAGCTAGCTGAATCGTCATATTTCATTAATTGCCAGGCCTCATCAACGATTAGCATACGTTTTTTTTGTTCGTTTCGAATGATGTTCCAGATGTGACTTAACACAATATACATTGCAACAGGTCGCAGCTCGTCTTCAAGGTCGCGAATGTTAAACACAATCATTGGGTTATTTATATCAACGTTTGATTGCTGACTAAATATCCCGGCAAAAGTACCAGTTGTGTATCGGCGTAATCTTTGAGCCAGCTGTGGGCCACTGCCACCCATGTGTAGCAATGTGTCATACAAATCAGCAATCGTTGGTGGTTGTGAATTATGGGTCAATGGGTCGCTAGTAATACCGGCGCGGGCATAAGTATCAATCAGTCCTTGGTCCAAATCAGCCTCTTCAATTGGCGAAAGTGGCGACAATGGTGCGCCAGTTGATGGTGAAACTTGCATGTTGCCTAGCATTAGTTTAAGTAGACCGTGTAAAGTGATTAGGTTTGCTCGCAAAGCATTATCGGCCTCGTCACTATCGATAGCCTTTGGTAAATCAAACGGATTAATTCGGGTATTTGAGTTAAGACTTAGTCGGACATAACTGCCGCCAACAGCTTCACAAAGTTTGCTATACTCGTTTTCAGGGTCAATAATGATAATCTCGGCCCCTGTCATCATGCTGCGTAAGGCCTCTAATTTGACGGTGAATGATTTTCCAGCGCCGGCCTTCGCAAAGACCACCATATTGGCATTTTCAAGGCTAAATCGATCAAAAATTACCAGACCGTTATTATGTAGGTTAATGCCATACAAAACGCCGTTTTCTTGAGTCAAATCAGCGCTTGTAAACGGAAAACTAGTGCTAATTGCGCCAGTATTCATATTGCGGCGGATTTGGAGTTGGTCGGTCATCTGGGGAACGCTACTGTTAAGGCCTTGTTCTTGTTGGCTGCTGGCAACTTTACTGAATACCATTTGTTGGCCAAATAAGGTCTCGATTTTATGCTGTATGAAAGCCAACTCTTCAAGGCTTTCGCCATAAATAGTCACATATAGTCCAAATCGGAAAAACCGCTCAGCACCAACTTGCAATTGATTGCGCAATTCCTCGGCGTCACCGATAGCAACTTCAATAGCAGGGTCACGGGTTAAGCCTTTTTCGTTGTTAATTGATGTCGAGGCTTCAAGTTGAGTAACTTTTTTACGAAGGTTGCTTAAAACGACTTGGCTGTCGACTGGGTAGATGAACATACTGACGTCCAGCACTTCATCGATATTGATAAGCGAGCTGAGCCAACCGGTATAAATTTCGCGTGGGTAGCCATAAACATACATGGTGCGGCCGTATTTTGTGCCCATTCTAAAGTATGATGAGTGAATCTCGATACTACTTGGCGATATCAAGTCCCGAAGGGTTGTGACGCCCTTTAAAAAGGCTTGTTCAACTTCGGCCTGTTCACGTTCCCGTTGGGCGTTAGCAATCTCGGCAGCGCTCATTTTTTTTGCTGACATCAGACTGACCCTCCTGGTTGGCCTTCACCTTTTTTGATAAATGTTGATGTAACAGTTGTAAAGTCAGCCAATGGTTCGCGCACGGCAGTGTCAGGATTGTAATAATTATAATAAAGCTCACCAAGCTCTTTGGTGTTAAGCTGTCGGCTTTGGACTCCTAACTGTGCAAGGCCTGCTACTACTCCGTCAACGCGGTTTTTAATCTCGTTTTTGGCTTTTTCATAGGTTGCGGTATCGACTTTTGTAACGATATTCTTGTCACTAACGAATAGTCGGCCAAAGAAACCTTTGCTTTGTTCAACTAAATTACTCACGTCACCCTGTGTGTAGTATGGGATAGCGATAAAAAATGACTTGTCCATAATGTTTGCTTCTTGTGAAAGAATATCAATGAAATTAATATAATCGTCCATCAATACGCCTAGCAGCATGTTGTCTTGGTTTTGGCGAATTACCATTAACCTGTCCAGATATGGTCCAATGTCAATGCGCTGTGACCGGATTAATATTTGAACTGGATGATTAAGCGAGTTTAGAAAGTTTTGATAGCTATATTCAACACCTTCACGTTCACGACCACTCATCAGGTCAAAGTTGATAGATTTGCAGGCAACAACAGCCCTAAAAGAACCGTCGGCCATAACAACCATATTGTCACGTACCTCGGATAGCAATAAAGTATTTTGAGTTGAATTAGGGTTGCGAGGTTTATTTGCGGGCGAGGGTTGATTGTTTGTGCCAACTGGATTTTGGGTACCAAAAGCAGGGCTATCTGTAGCCTGATTTGTAACTTGGTTTATCGGTGGCATATCAATATTATCCCCATCCCCTATTATTTATTTACTATCGCCACGAAATCACTACTCCGTCGTTAAGGTCTTGTTTTTCGTGGATACGATTAGCTTCACGAGCGATTGTCGCAATTGACAAATCGTCATTTGTTGCAAGGTTTATTATATCAGCAGATGGAGCTTTTGCGCTAGTGGTTGGCGTTTTTTGGCTTGGTTGTAAATCGTCTGAATTGTCGATCGGATTAATGTCTTCAACCGTCTGTGTGGCGGCTGTCACGGATACAGCAGGTGTTGGAGGTGTTGCGCTGGCAACTTCATCTAGTGGCTGGATTACTGATTGCTGGATGTCTGGGTAAGGGTTGTAGTCGATAGGTTCCAGGTTAACGCTGTCGATTGTTTGATCTGGCGCAGTTTCAGGCTCTGCAACTGGGCCATTAAAGTAGTCAGTTGGTTGCCCGGCAATAACTTTTGCCATTGCTGACTTTCGTTCAGAATTACTTTTGTCGATTTTTGAATCAATCATTTTTGTAATAGTACTATCATCATCCAAAATATCTTCGGTTTGTTGAGCAGCAAAATAGGCATCGCTTGTCATTGCGCTGTTTTCAGGTTCTGTGCCAATGCCACGAACCGCCCACCCTTTACTATCGACGATTTCGGATAAATATTTTAACCGACGCTGAGCTTCATCCTGTGTAATATCTTTAACTCGCTGAACCTCAGGGGTTTTTGGTGCAGTAATCTCGATTAACGAATCAACCCCATCAGGATCCCACAATCGTTTGTGTGGCTTTAGGTAAAACGACACCATCGCTGCTAAAAAAATTTCCATTGGTTGGTCTTTGCGAAGTGGCAAGGCTAAAGCCCCGAAAAATATGACAATTGGCATTGGTATAATCGCCAGTGGCAAGAATACCTTTCCCAGTACCCAAGTCAACCCCCCGGCCAAGGCAACAATAATCAGATAGATAAACTGGCGAAAGCTAAATGGCCCGATTATCTTATCATCGGCCTCGACGTCTTGAGGAACTTTGTAGTTTGCCATACTGCTT
Organism: uncultured Saccharimonas sp. (SeqCode); assembly: GCA_964498955.1. Lineage (GTDB taxonomy): Bacteria > Patescibacteriota > Saccharimonadia > Saccharimonadales > Saccharimonadaceae > UBA1547. The sequence goes on from CAZCIE010000020.1 coordinate 7,677, forward strand.
ATTATTATAGCAGACACATGTTGCCAGCAGAATGAGCACTTACAGCATTACAACCATAATTAATCTTCCGTGTTTAATTATGGTTTAAAGCCGTGGTCTTTTACGTAGTTTTGAGCTTCTTGTATGTCGTTAAGTGGATGAGTAACTATACCACTGGTTACATTAGTTATTATGTCACTAGCAATCTTTTGGGCGTCTGGGTTCTTGATGTCATTAGCATGTTGGACTGATGTGGCAAGGATATTTCTGTTGTTTACATTAGCCAGCATATGGGCATAAGCTTG
>CAZCIE010000021.1:0-7903 GCA_964498955.1 uncultured Saccharimonas sp. (SeqCode)
AACTGGCGCCGGGAATGCCTTGTAGTACGAAGTCCCGATTAAAATAAACGCTAAAAACAATGCGCGTCGCAACAACTCGTGATCACACTCAAAACCTTTTTGGAACCGAACCTCTTCAACAAATCTATAACCATTATCATATTCGTAATGGAATTTTGCTATTGCTTGGCTATAGTCGAATTCAAAGTTTTTAAAAGTAAATTTTGTCATAATTTATTAACCTCTGCCTTAAATTGTTCACCTCGATCGTAAAAGTTTTTAAACATATCAAAACTTCCGCAACCCGGACTGAGCAAGACGACGTCACCGTTTTCGGCATACGAGTTTGCTAATTTAAAGACTTCTGACATAGTCTTGGCATCTGAAATTACTATTTTTGCAGTTGGTTTGGCAGAATTGATAATATTAGCAAGTTTTTCACGAATTTCACCGATAACAACAACTGCTTTGACGCTTGATGATTTTGCTATGTAATCTGCTATATGACTAAAGTCACCACCCCTATCAACACCGCCCAAAATCAATATTTTTGGTTGATTAAATGAACTTAAGGCCGCAACCGTAGCAGGAGTCGAAGCGCTAAAGCTATCATCATAATATTTAATCCCGTTCACCTCTTTGACAAATTCTATTCGATGAGGTAGACCTAAAAATGACTGTAACGCAGATTCTATTGACTCATTGTCAACACCGTAGTACTTTGCAACAGATAGCGCTGCACAGGCATTTTCAACATTATGCTGCCCTACTAACTGCAAAGCCGCAACTGAACATATTTTTTGTTCATTCTGGCAAAAATAGCCATCTTTGGCATAAACCCCGCCATCATCAGGAATTGCAAAACGCGCAATTTTACCCTTTTCAGAAGATTTGGCGGCACGTTCACAATCCACGTTTGTTGGGTGATAAAAACATACATCCTCATTTGTCTGAAACCTTCGAATATTCGCTTTGGCGTTTACGTAATCGTCAAAATCTGCGTGAACATTAAGATGCTCGGGCTCAATAATATTGATGACGGCAACATGCGGCGATTTCTCAATATCCCACAACTGAAAACTCGACAATTCGTACACGACATAGTCTGTCGGCTTAATGTTTGGCAAATCTTTTAATGGTACATCACCTATATTCCCGGTTAGCCAAATCTTTTTACCGGCAGTTTGCAAGATTGCAGCAATCATACTAGCTGTAGTTCCCTTACCTTTGGTACCTGTCACGCCAATAATCTGCGCTGGACACTTAGAAAAAAATTCATTTGTAACAGTCCAAATCTTGCCATCAGTATTGATTTTGTTCTTATCAAGGCCACTTGTTCGCATTACCAAATCATATCCATTCAAATTGTCCAGATAGTTATCACCAAAAACGGTCTTAACACCATCAGGGGTTGGTCTATCGGGAGTTTTCTGATCACCAATAGTAATACGGTTATCAAGGTCCTGGCTAAAATACTGGTAGCTTGCCTCACCCTCCATGCCAAAACCTGCAATAAATATATTCATAATTCTATTTTAGCGCGGTTCGAATAATGTTGCCACTTTGGCGCTTAGATCGATTATTTCTTGGCGATCACCACTACTTACAGCTGCACAAACCCACTTGTCCTCGCTGATAAACCTACGAGCAACTTCAATCATCCTATCAGATGTAATTTGCTTAATCATATCAGGCACTTTTTCATAGTTTTTAATAAACCCATCAGCAAAATACCGTCCAGTATAAAAACTACATAGCTGCGAAACAGTCTGCGCCGCCATCTGAAAACGGCCTAACGCAAAAGATTTGGCTGCAATTACTTCTTTTTGACTAATTTTTCCATTTAACACTTTTTTAAGTTCTTTTACTATCAGATCAAACAACGCTGGGGCTGATTCATGGTTAACCTCTCCGGCAATGTCCCAGCTGCTATCATATATACCGGTTGAGGCATCAGAATATATGCTGTAAACCAAACCTTTTTGCCGGGCAGTTCCAAAAATCCTTGAGTGCATTGTGCCCGTTAAGATATGCCCCAAATAATGCATTGCGTCTATTTCTTCATCATTTAGACCAACTGGAAGGACCATAAATATCCCAAAAGTCAGGTTAGTCGCGTCTTTTCGACGGATTACCATTGGCGCTGGCTTAATATATTCGTCCTTTGGCAATTCAAAACGTTCACCAACCGGCAAATTAAATGACTCAATTATCCGTCTAATTACAGCCTTACGACCCTTCAATTTACCAGCAATAACAAATCTCATATTTTTTGTTGTATGAGTTCGAGCATGATGCTCACGAACATCATCTAGCGTAATATTGTTGATTGTCGCTAATGATTGACGGTAGGTCAAAATATCTTCGCCCATTATCTGCCTAACCTTTGGATATAACAAGCGCTGATAGTCGTTTAATAAATTTGTCAGCTCGCTTCGAACGTTGCCTTTTTCGGCATTAAATACTGTCTCATCAAATTTTGGATCACAAATCGTCTGTTTTTGCAGATCCAAGACCCTTTCCCATTCAAAATCAGCACAATCGGCTTCGTATATCATTGAAAAATCACTAGTATATGCGTTTCGATAAGCACCGTTTTTTGTAAACTCAAACTCAAAGTCTGATGCTGATTTATACTTGGCATTTGACACTAATGCCATATGCTCAGATATATGGGCAACCTGTTCTATGTCAGGAGATTTTGCATATCGATCACCAGCCCTAAACTGAAATTCCATGCTCATCATAGTTGAACCAGGGACGTCAATTAATAGGCCCCTGGCACCATTTTTTAAACGTATTTCTTGGACAGTATGCTTCATTGTTAACGGCGATTCTTACGATTTTTACGTTGTTGCTTCTTTTTCTTGCGCGCTTCATTTTTTCGATGGTTCGAACTTGACGCCGCTTCAGCCTTTTTAGCTTTAAAATCACTGTCACGATTTGCTTCCCCACCAGTAACTTCATTGACGCCTTTTTCGACTGCATTTTCGGCTAACCTAGTTAATTCAGTGTCGTGTTCTTCCTCTTCGTTTGATATCACATCAGTTTTGTGAACATGCATCACGGCACGCAATACTTCATCGCGTAATGTTGCTTGCAGGCTATCAAATAATTTTTGCGATTCACTTCGGTATTCTACTAGTGGGTCACGCTGGCCAACACTTCGCCAATGGATGCCTTCGCGCAAATGCTGCATATTCTCAAGGTGTTGCATCCACAGCGTGTCTAGCACTTGCAAATATACCTCTCGCTCAACTTTTCGAATTATCTCGGTTGTCAGTTCTGCCTCTTTGTTATCATAAAGTTCAACTGCCTCTTTTTTTGCCAAGTTTAATCGTTTTTTATCATTTTTTTCTTCACCGATTTTAGAAATGATTGATTTTTCCATTGGGAAAATTTCTTCGAATGCCTGGCCAAAGTCAGGATTATTTTTTGATGGCAAAATCGTTAATTCACGTACTTTTAAATCTAGCAGTCTAGCAATTTCTGGTTTTATGTCTAAGCCTTCCAAAATCTTGCGGCGCATCGAATAGACAACTTTTCGATGACGATTGATAACATTGTCATACTGAACAACGTTTTTTCGTGTATCAAAGTTAAATCCTTCGACTCGCTTTTGAGCAGACTCTAAAGTTTTTGACACAGCCTTGTTTTGGATAGGAGTGTCCTCGTCAATTCCCAGTCTGCTCATCAAACTGGCGATTCTTTCACCCTGGAATATTCGCATCAAATCGTCTTCGGTCGAAACATAAAACTGGGTTTCGCCTGGGTCACCCTGACGTCCACATCGTCCTCGCAACTGATTATCGATTCGGCGTGATTCGTGTCGCTCAGAACCAATTACGACCAACCCGCCTAGTTCGACAACTCCTTTGGCCAACTTAATATCAGTACCTCGACCTGCCATGTTAGTGGCAAGCGTGACGGCACCAATCTCACCAGCTTTTTCAATAATTGCCGCTTCTCGTTCGTTATTTTTTGCATTCAAAAGCTCATAAGGAATCTTTGCCTTATCTAGCCAACTTGCAATTAATTCGTTCTTTGTGATCGAGGCTGAGCCAATTAGCACTGGACGACCAATTTTGTGATATTCACCAACTTGGGCAGCTAAAGCCTTCAATTTACCTTTTTCTGTTTTAAAGATTAAATCGTCCTTATCTTTTCGAATAAGCGGCTTATTTGATGGCACTTGGATAACATCCAAGCTATAGATCTGCTGGAATTCTTCGGCCTCGGTAAAGGCAGTACCGGTCATACCTGATAATTTTTTATAAATACGAAAATAGTTTTGGAACGAAATCGTCGCCAATGTCATGCTTTCTTGCAATACCGGGACGCCTTCTTTGGCCTCGATTGCTTGATGCAAGCCTTCGTTATATCGACGACCTTGCATTAAACGACCAGTAAATTCATCGACAATAATTACCTCGCCCTCATTCGTGACGACATAATCCTTGTCTCGCATAAATAACGTTTGAGCTCGAAGAGCTTGGTCCAGATGATAGACTGCTCGAATATGATCAGGGCTGTATAAATTGCTAATACCCAGCATTTTTTGAACTTTTTCTGTACCGACATCAGTTAATGCAACGGTGCGGTGCTTTTCGTCTTTGTCGTAGTCTTCTGGGACTAATTTGGCAGCGATTTTTGCAAACTGATAATAGCTGTCTGGATTTTCGGCAGCCGGAGCGCTAATAATTAGTGGTGTCCTAGCCTCATCGATTAAAATACTGTCAACCTCGTCGACGATTGCAAAATTCAAATCTCGCTGTCGAAGTAACTCGACTTCGTTAACCATATTATCACGCAAATAATCAAAGCCAAACTCATTATTTGTGCCATAAGTGACATCAGCAGCATAAGCCTCTTTTCGAGTAGAAGGTCGTAAATGCTTTAACCTATCATCATAGTGCTTGTCTTCATTAATAAATTCTGGATCATACAAAAATGACGCTTCGTTGATTATCACACCGACTGAAAGCCCCAAAAAGTTATAAACTTCGCCCATCCAACAAGCGTCACGTTGTGCCAAATAATCGTTTACAGTAACAACATGGACTCCCTTACCTTCAAGTGCGTTCAAATATACCGGCAATGTCGCGACCAATGTTTTTCCTTCTCCAGTTTTCATTTCGGCAACATTACCCTCGTGCAACGCCATGCCACCAATTAATTGAACATCAAAATGTCGCATCTTTAAAATTCGTTCGCTTGATTCACGCACTAAAGCAAATGCGTCTGGCAAAATACTGTCAAGTGTCGTCCCCTTTTTTTCAAGACGGTCTTTTAAGACTTTTGTTTGCTTTTTTAGCTCGTTAAGTGACATAGCTTTGTATTTATCGGACAAAGCATTAATCGAGGCCACCTTTTTTTGCAAACCCTTTAACAGACGAGCCTGAGGGTCGCCAAATACCTTAGTTAAAACATTTTTTTTAGTCACCATAAAACCCCGTTACTCCTATCAAATCGTAATTGAAAATACTGACACTTATTATAATGCCAAAGAGGTAATTCGACAAGGATAAAATAGTTGCTACTAGGTGCTGGATTACAGGTCGCGCTTGAACCCACGCTTAAACCTGGCCAAAATTCGTCGTCTTCCTAGATGTGTTATCGTTTGCTGCTTGTATTCACGCAACTGCCCCTGAATTTTTCGTTCAACTATATCAATAACTGACAATATATTGCCATTAGTATCTTTGGCAGTAATAACCTTGCCTGGCACTATTAATTTAATTTCTACTTCATATTTATTATTATGAGCATGATTAACTTGCTCTAACCGTACCTCGGCCGTGACGCTTTTGCGTGCATGTTTTGGTAAATATTTATCCAGATGCCCGACTTTTTTAATTGCATATTTCCCCGTGTTTTCATCTACTTCATAGCCTATACCGGTAATTTGAATTTGCGTGATCATTTTTGTGCCCTCCTATTTTATTTAGTTGGTACATATCTATTATAGCAAATTAAAAAGGGCTCGCACTTGCGGAGCCCCTTCGTTCTACTTTATCAAACTAACTTCTTTCCCCAGAAGATAATTGCCAAGGGCAATCGCCCACTTTAGGCTTAGGCTAGGCACTTTTAATTTATAAAAAGTGTCTCCTATCACCTGGCCGATACCATTTTTTATCTCGTTTTCCTCTGGCGATTTTATTGCCTGAACGACATCGTCTTCAATCTCGGCCATCATCAATACAAGCTTTAAATCGCTTAATATCTCGGCCATAACTGTTTCCACCCTAACCTGATGAAACACTATCTTACATAGATCATGTGGCATCATCATCAAATCGCGGTACTTACGTATCAATGCTGACGAATCTCTGACACCGATAACAATCGTTTCTAAAGGAACAACATCGTATCCGCACTCGTTATTTGACGGGTTTTGCCAGGCGCGAACAGCGTAATTGCCGTTGATAATGCAATAACAAATGTCCAGCCCACCTTTTATAAGAAACGGGAAGGCGTTTTTGATATCCTCATCGTATTCTCTTTGCAGGTCAAAATCGCCAAATTGGTTGCGAATTTGCTGTGTCAGTTCAAGCGACAGCACCAGATGATCATCCAACCAGACATCTTCACACAAACGCTTTCCGTCAGGGTCATCTGTTTGTTCGCAATAGAATTTTTGAACCTCTACCGGTAAACTTTCAAACTCAACTAGTTTCTTTTTACTGAACAGCCGATCACCTATTCTTTCTAAAAATTCATCTCTTTCCATAATTTGATACTCACCGTTGATTGTTGCCCAACGTAGGCAAATAGGTTCGCCTTTTTTTGGCATAAAAAGGTAAAAACCACCCTGAACCTTGTCCGGGCCGTCTTCCTTTCCATCCAAAATAATTTTTTTGGAATACTCATCGCCAGAATAAATTACACCAGAAAATCTTGTACTCATATTTCCACCTCTTTTCTTCACATTCTCCACCCTATGAGTTAGGCGGTGCGAAGTTAATATTGGTATTGCTACCAGTTTCGCATACAAATTTTGCAAGCAAAACTGGTAGCATATCAACACTTCAATTATTTGTTAGTTGTAAAAGTCCAGCAGATATTAACTAAAAATAGCTAAATCGGCTAATGGTGTTATTGTAGCACTAATATGGCTAGATGTCAACTATGCGTTTTTTGAGCATAAAAAATGACCCGTCACGTGGGTCAACCGGTTATTTAACGCATAGCTGCGGGTTTTTTACAAAGACCAGGGTTCTGGCGGCCGGGACAACTCCCAGCCTTGCGAAATGAAGTCCCTATAGGACTCACTTTCGCTAAAGTTTTCTCTATCCGAAAAGAACTTTACCACAACGTCCTCCGTGGTGGAGGACCACATGAACTCCGTCCGGCGAGAAGCCGTAACGTACCCATGCGCCCAGAGTTCGGCCGTCTTATCAATGTATGCATACGGCTGGCCCCCTAGTATGGAGTTTTTTAGAAATTTCCGAAACCCTTTTAGGGTATTCGGTAAATCGCTCTGCCTGAGCGAGTACGAAACCTTTTTCGCCCGTTTCACGGCGGCCGCGTAACTTCTCGCGCGGCGGGAATATGATACTGTATAACCCATAATTCACCAACATAACCTGGAGCGACGTTGCGCTTTTTCCCAATGGTCATGTTCTTTCTCGGCATAAACGCCGATATATACAACAAGATTTATTGTATAAATCGGCGCTACGCCAAAGAAATATTTGTTAAAAATGGGTTACTTAACGTACTAGGACCTTCATTTTTGAAAGCCCTGCCAGATAACTGATACCTATCTGTTACTTGGCAAGATTTTCGCTGGAAAATGGTCATAATTTAAGGTACATAAGACATTATAGCACTAAAGCTTATATATGTCAAGCTTTAACACAAATTTATAATAAAAAAAGCCCGTTTCGTGGGCCAGACGTTATATTCTCGTATTAAATACGGC
>CAZCIE010000022.1:0-7644 GCA_964498955.1 uncultured Saccharimonas sp. (SeqCode)
TGAAAGAGAAAATTATATGGAACAAATATGGAACTTAGTATAAATATGATAAACATTCTGGAATATCTAAAAATCACCAGTGAGGCGACAGATATAGAATTTGGAATATATGTCAGATATTTTAAAAATATCACAAAATTCAATAATATCTATAAAAATGACAGCAACAAAATCGTAGCAGCAGTACTAAATATATTGCAGCAGGCAAGAAGATGATGGGCAAGCAAAATGATCACAAAAACAATGAATACACATTCACAATTTACATACATTCTTAACGTCGCACAATATACCTTTTACGACATTGGATATGGTTATATAAGATGACTATACATGCGTCTTTATATCGGCAATACTCTCTTACTACCCGGTGGAGTAGTGCAATATACTATGTCGCATTAGGTTTAATCATCTACTAATCAACTACTACTTATGCATGGACCTTACGTGTTATTTAAGTACATGCCATGCGGCCATATTTGCCATAATTGATGTTATTTTTGCCGTTCTTGACATGTCCATGTCCTATGCTATTATACCCTTCACTTATCCACAATTTGCATTTTGTGCATTTTGATATTATTATACTCTTTTTTCAAAATTATATATATTTATATTTTTTAGAACAAATTTGGAACTAGAAGAGTAGAGCAAAGAACAACCTACTTTGATGACAAATGCTATTTATAAAACGCTTTGTTGCTGACACGTACATCAATATATTCTGGAGTTAAGCCGTTAGATATAAAATACCTTTGTGCCCTGTCCATGTCTTCTATCTGTTCCCCTACTGGCCTGTCTACTGTCAGCTTTACTGGATATGCATAGTCCTTGATACTAATATCAACCTGGCGCATCGTAGAGGCTGGTAGTGTGGCTTTGGTAACAATATAGCCATATTTACCAGCACGCGATACTGCCAAGCCCACAAAGCCTAATAAACGTTTACTAACATTTGTAACCCCAGCCAGAACTGGCGCCCCAGTATCATCGACTATCTGGACTTGTGGGTTAGAATAGTAGTTTATTTCAAACGAGACACCTTTACTATCAACATAATATTGTTTACTGTTTATTACCCACCCCGCTACCGGTTTTCTCATCTTTAGAATATAATTCATAGCCCCTATTGATCTTAGGCCATTAACACTTATCTGCTCTACTTCAGGCAATTTACTGGACACATATTTTATTAGTGATGTTTGATTAAGTAAAAATTTAAAACGCTCTAAGGGGTTGGCCTCAAGATAATCTTGAATTACAGCATTGTATTTGCCTTCTTTAATAGGAATTACGATGTTTTTATCTGCTATAACTGTTCGTGGCGATGCTGTAAAATTGAATATTAACGTCGTTATAAAGATTATTAAAATAACAAAAGTTATAAGAATACTAAACACTTTCCGCCTCTTTACCGTCAGATGGTGGACATTCGTCCGACTTGACGTAGTCTCTGGGGGCGTAGCAATTAAGGTTCTGTTGCGCTTAAAATTAGGTGTAAGAGCTTGAGATTCATCAGCACGCCTGACCGTACGTGGGCTAATAAATTTGTTTTGATTTTTTTTATTAAATAATCTCATATTTAAATTATATTATTTAATTGCACCTATTATCATTTTGGCAACGTCACTGGCGGCATTTGGACGAGAAAAGCTTGATAACGCTATTGCCATTTTGCGAGCACAGTCAGGGTCAAGCAACACATCTTGAACTGCCGAGACTAGCACCTGAGGGTCATCAAGCATTTTTTCTTCATCAATAATAATTACCGCGCCTTTTTTAGCATAGACTGCCGCATTTTTAGACTGATGGCCACCTGTCAGATGTATATTTGGGATTAATATGGTTGGCTTTACAAGTGCCGCAAGTTCAAGTATTGACGTTGCCCCGGCCCTTGCCACAACAACATCAGCCGCGCCCAGAAGCTGCGCAATATCATGCGATATAAACGGATACAATTGGAACTTATCACTATCAGGCGGGACAATTGAACGAAGCTCATCATATTGATTGTTACCAGCAACCAATACAACCGACCCCATCGCCATCAAATCATGCACAACAAGCGCAACGGCGTCGTTAATTCTGGCGGCCCCAAGCCCGCCACCTGTCACTACGATCAAAGGACGCTCGGTGCTTAAGCCCCAACTTTTTTTTGCGTTTAGTCTTTCAGACGCTGAAAACTCATGAAATTCGGATGAAATTGGGATACCGACATATCGCGCCTTTTTAGCAGGATACTTATAATATTCTAAAGGTGCGCCAGTGGCAATATAATCGGCCCACTTGCCTAATATGCGATTAGTTAGCCCAGGATGAGCATCAGAGTCATGAATTACTAAAGGGATATTTAATATCTTTGCCGCAATCCCAACCGGCAAGCAAACATAGCCCCCTTTTGTAAAAACTACATCTGGTTTCCACAATATCAGCCTTAGCAGGCTTTGCCAAAAACCTATTCCAATTCGAAATCCATCCCATAAATTTGGCAACATTATTGATGGCGAAAGTAAATGTTGTAAAATTGACATTTTGTGGTACCTTCGGAACTTCCCTGCTGAAATAGTTTGGACAGGAATAGACTTGTCAAAATGAGACATTATCTCTTTGGCGGAGGACGCAAACTTACCATCACACCAAAAGCGAATAGTTGCATTTGGATGTAGCTGTTTAATTTCGCGTAGAACCGCCACGACGGGCGTAACGTGACCTCCCGATCCGCCACCGACTGCCAGAATTTTCATGAGCTACCTCCTTTAAATTTGATGAATGAACTGTGTAATGTGACAATTGAAAAGCTACACCAAGCGCTGCAGAAATGAATAGCATGCTTGTCCCCCCAAAGCTTAGCAGCGGCAAGGTTATGCCAGTAAGCGGAAAGACGCCAAGCATTGACGCTATATTAAGAATAACATGAGAACCAAACCAACCAAAGACCCCAGCAACTAATAATTTAAGGCTCATATCTGGTAAGTGATCCATTATCTTTAAAAGTCGTACTAGCAAAGCAGTGAATAGCATTAAAATTATTGTCAATCCGACATAGCCAAACGTCTCACCCATAATTGCAAAAACTGAATCGTTAATTGCCTCTGGCAAATAACCTGTGGCCTGAACACTGTTACCTATCCCAACACCAAACAGACCGCCAGTTCCAATCGCTAATTTGGCGTGTTCGATATGATAACTGCTGCTATCACTTGTTAAAACTGAAGATTTATCACCTTGTAAAAATGTCAGTACTCGATCAACTCGATGCGGCGCACTAATGATAAATATAGACCCCACAGCAATAATAGCCAAAAATATTTTAAGTCCATTTTTTATATTTATACCACCAACAAACAACATTGCAGTGATTATTCCGACTAACGATACCCCAGTACCAAGGTCTTTTTGAAGGACAACAATAAACAATAGACAGATAGCCGCAATCACCGCCAAAGGAATAAGAGTTTCTTTGTAGTCATTTATTTTCCCGGCTTTTGATTTAACACCTAAAAAGCCTGCCAAAAATATCAATATTGCAAACTTGACAACCTCGGATGGCTGAAGACTCCCAAATGGACCTAAATTAAACCAACGAGTCGCCCCAAGTGATTGTTGGGCAATACCCAAATTTAACCAACCAGCCACTGCCAATAAAACACACAGGCTTAAAGCAAAAATAATTACTTTACTGGCATGCTTTGACAAAAAAGTAAAAGGGATAAAAGACATAAATGCAAACACCCCAAGAGAGGCTAAAAGGCTAATTGCTTGCTTGAAAAAAAAGTAGGTGTCATTATAATTGCTGCCGTATGCGTTATTTAACACATTTGCCCTCTGTGGCCCAATCGCATAAATCACAACCAAACCCAAGATCATCAATAATCCCATGTAAAGAACTAGTTGATAATCGGGACGATGCCGACGATTTAAATCGATTAAATTTGCACGTTGAGTAATTCGCACTTTTTTATATCACACCCCCTGCAAGCGCCAGTAAAATGCCTATAAATGCAGCGACATCAGCAATAACCCAAAAACGCATCACAACTTTTGTTTCTGGCCAGCCTTTTGCCATTAAATGCTGGTGGATAGGCGCCGAAATAAATATCTTGCGGTGAAAAACTTTTTTACTAAATATTTGTAAGAGGCTTGAGCCTGCTTCAGCAACAAATAATATGCCAATAATTGGTAGCAAAAATAATGTGTTAGTAAGCATTGCCACAACACCTAAAGCCGTTCCTATCGAAAAGCTACCGATATCAGTCATAAAAAACCTGGCTGGGAAAATATTAAACCAAAGGTAACTAAGCAGAGCGCCTACGACAGTAAAACAAAAGCCTGCAATCATATAATTACCTTGCATTACAGCAATTATTCCAAATGAACCAAAACTAATAGACACCAATCCGCCAGCAAGACCATCAAGCCCATCACTAATATTAACTGCATTACCAGTTGCCACGACAACAAATGCGAACACGGGAATTATCATCCAACCAAGTGCTAAATCGCCAATGAAAGGAACGTGGATTGACGAAAAGCCAAGTTTTGCAAAGAAAAACCAACCTAACACGACACCAATAGCCACAATCATTGAAAATTTTATACTTGACCTTAGGCCAGCTATCCCGGTTCCATCTCCTCGGACGTTAATAATATCGTCAATTAACCCAACTATAGCACCGCCTATTAAAGCCGCTAAAGGCAGCCATGTCTGTCCTCTATCAAGGTTAAATATTATTGTTACGACAGTAATCGAAATCACAAATATAATACCTGCCCCAGCTGGAATATTGCGCTTAAACTTGTCGGCATGAAGTTTATTAAAAACCGTTAACTTTTCTCCGGTCGAAGCAGTTGTCCGCTGTTTTTTCCAAAATTTATATTTATACGCAAAAAATGTGTAAATCGGCGTAATTAACATTGCTAATAAAAATGCACCTACACTTAACAAAAAATTAATAGTTAGTTTACTTGTTAGTTCTTCCATATCCCCTTACCCTTTCGGTTGTATCTTTAAATAATTTAGCATCCAAGTAGAAATATCAGTGAAAATCGGGCCGGCATCGCGAGCCCCATTCAAATTTTTGCCTGTACCTGATACCTGTACCATTATGACATAGTTTGACTGAGTTTCGCTACCTCCAAAGCCAAGATATGTCCCTACTGTCTCGTCTTCGTTATATTTACCACCTGTTTGTATCTGTGATGTACCGGTTTTACCACCAACATAATATCCTGGTGGATCATAATATTCATAGAAAGCATTCCGAACATTATGGGTCATTTCACGGACTTGGTCGGCAGTCGATTGAGCTAATATTTGAACTGGTGCCGAAACTTTCTTTGGAATATATTTACCACTACCATCAACAAGACCAGCGACAACAGTTGGCTTGTAGTATTTGCCTCCATTAACAATCGCCGAAAAAGCCGAGGCAACCTGCACCATCGTCAAATCCATACCTTGGCCAAAAGCCATATTTGAATAACGGACGGCATTACCCTCTGCCTCAGTAGGTGGAATTATCGTACCGCGTGCTTCTCCGTCAATCTCTATGCCAGTTTTTTGGCCTAGTCGGAATTTATTATAATAATAATCATACATGATATCTCTTGCGCCCCTAGTAATACTTATGCCATCCCCAAGTCGCTGAGCAACTGTCACAAATCCAGTGTTTAACGAATAGTTCATGGCATGCTGAAAAGTAATTTCTCCAGTTTGTCCTAACACTGCGTTTGTAATTGTTCTGTCATCAACTTTTATATAATCCATATTATTATAGGTTGCGTTTGGACTAACAACATTTTTATCTATACCGATAGCCATTGTTAACGTTTTTATATCAGAACCCGGTTCATATGGTGCTGATATAACAGCATTATTAAACAAACCAACATCTTGGACCTTATGATATTCAGACACATTGTATGTCGGGTAGTTAGCCATAGCTAGCACCTTACCACTTTGAGGGTCCATAACGATAGCACTTGCCGCGGTAGCTCCCGCCCTTGATATACCATCAACTAACGCTTGTTCGACGCGTGATTGAATGTTTCTATCAACTGATAAAACTATATTTTCACCATCTTGTGCTGGTTTTTTTATATTATTATTCCCTATAGTCAGCGGGACATTGCGAACATCTGTCACAGATTGCAGTACACCAGCTTTGCCAGTTAGCCTTTCATTTAAAAAACTTTCAACTCCATATTTACCAATTCCATCATAATTCACGAACCCAAGTAGTTGAGATGCTAAAGAATTTTCTGTATAAACTCGCTTAGTTTGCTCTTGGAACCCTACGCCACTAAGGTTCTCTTTTTTTATTAATTCTGCTTGAGTCCGAGAAACCTGAGTAGCCAATATTTGGTATCTGCTCTCTTTCTTACTTAACAATGCCTTCAAATCCGATCTGGCATTTCCACCTGCAATTTTTTTAACTACCTCAATAATTTTTGAGTCGTTTTTTATAATCTGTGGATCAGCAAACACAGTATATACCGTTTGGTTCAGTACCAAAGGTACAGGATTGTTATCGTCAAGCGCATAAATAACCCCACGCTTTGCGGGGATAGTTAAACGTTTAACTTGCTCTTGGTTAGCTAGGTTAATATAAAAATCATGTTGAATAATCTGAAGATAAAAAAGCCTTATGCTAAAAATAGCCATAATGCATAACATTAGACCAGCCAAAACTTGCGAACGGCTTCCCTTTTGTAATTCTAAATTCATATTACCTGGCGTAATTTGTTGCTGCAGGTGCTGTCATTGTTACAGCAACGCTACTAGCTTTTATTTTTTCAAGCGAAGTTAACCTAGCGTTCTCGATCTGTAAGTCACTTTTTTGACTGTTTAGGTCAGCAATTTGGCTATCAATTTTTTGGGTTGCATAATCATAACTTGTCGCTCTAGTTGCTTGAGTAAGATAAATTAGCCCAAGTATAGCCACCATCAAGGCAACCAACACGGTATGCGTTACAGGACCAAGTTTTACAGCCGACGTAAATGCGACAGTATTTTGATTTCTGGACCAGCTTTGCTGACGACGAGAACTAAAATTTTGGGTACTTTGAATAGACATATTAAATAAACTCTTTATTTTTATATTTGTTTACCCCCTACCCCGTCACGACGACGGGATAGAAGATTATTAGGTTGTTTTATAGTACGCGGACAACTACTTTTTGAGCTTTGTCCGTGCACTTGACTGGTATGTGCTTAGGCATGGTGTTTTGCCCTTTCCTTTTTGTTTTTTATTTTTTCACTGCGACACGTAGCTTTGCACTGCGTGAACGCGGGTTGTGAACATCATAAATACTTCCTGCTATCGGCTTTTTAGTCACTGGCTGCAAAATAGCTTCGTAACCGGCGTCAAACTGATCTTTGAAATATCTTTTGACTAATCGGTCCTCTAGGCTATGAAAGCTGATAATGCCGACTCGCCCGCCTGGTTTTAATAGGCGGGGCAAGAGAGGCAAAATATCTTCGACTTGCTTTAGCTCATCGTTGATAGCGATACGTATTGCTTGAAATGTGCGCGTGGCTGGATGTATTTTTTTCCATCTTCCACGATAGTTGGATTTGATCAGATCGGCGAGTTCTCTGGTTTTTGACAATGGTCTGCCTGCGACAATCGCAGATGCAATTGT
>CAZCIE010000023.1:0-7298 GCA_964498955.1 uncultured Saccharimonas sp. (SeqCode)
GGTGTCGTAATATAGAATAATAACCCAAATACCATAAGTAAAAATACTGGGATAATAATATACCAATAAGTTGTCATAACTTTACTGACATCAAGCATAAATAATGTTAATCCGGGAAGTTTTGCATCAGATCCTCCTAGATCGGTCAATACTCCGCCAATTTGTGGGATTACAAATAACATTAGACCAAAAAATGCCAATACGGTTATTGCCATAAGAACGACAGGATACGCCATCGAGCTTCGGATCTTCTTTTTTATTGATGAGCTTTTTTCTTGTTGTTGTGCCAAGCGTTTAAGTATATCGTCAAGAATACCCGCTGCTTCTCCAGCTTTAACCATATTTGTATATACGCTGTTAAAAGATGCTGGGTATTTTGATAATGCATCACTTAGGCTTGATCCACTCTCAATATCGTGAATAATGTCCGATAGTATTTTTTTTACTACAGAATTTTTGTCGGCATGGTCAGATAGCGCCGTTAGTGCACGTAGTAGCGGGACGCCTGCACTGATCATTGCGCTTAATTGTCTGGTGAATATCACTAATTGTGTTGATTTAATTTTATTACCGCCAAAAAGATTATTTAAATCAATTTTTGCTTGCTTGACTTGCATTTCTTTTATACTAATTGGCTTTAGGTTTTGTAATCGGATAGCTTCTATAGCGGCATTACGGTCAGGTTTATCAATAATGCCATTTTTTGTAGCACCTTTTTGATCAACTGCAACAAATGAAAACATTACCATAATTATTCCTTTGTCACCCTAATTATCTCTTCAATGGTGGTTTCGCCACGAAGTACTTTAATAAGACCATCTGTTTGCAATGATATCATTCCTTCGCTTATGGCTTGTTCTTTGATTTGGCTGCTGGTAGCGTTTGCAGTAATTAGTTTCTGAATTTGACTAGTAGTCTTGAGAGTTTCATAAATGCCAATTCGACCGATATAACCACTATTCGCCCCATCATCGTTGTCGTTTTGGTCTGCTTTCCACAACGTTAATATCCCATTTTCGTCGGTAGAAAGTGGCAAATCGCCACCTATACCTTCAGCGGCGGCTTGTTTTTCAAGTTCGTGAATATATTTAAAATTTTGTCCAGGACGCAAGTTGAACATTCGAACAATCATTTGTTGCTCTTCGTCACTTGGCTTAAAAGATTGGCGGGTTTTTGGATTTACTTTTCGGATAAGTCTTTGCCCAACAACTACCCTTACTGTACTGGCAATTAAAAATGGCTCAACACCCATGTCTAAAAGTCGCGGCAAACAAGTTGCTGAGTCGTTAGTATGTAGTGTGCTGAACACAAGGTGGCCAGTTAGGGCCGCTTGAATACTAAGATCAGCAGTTTCTCCGTCACGAATTTCACCAATCATAATAATATTTGGGTCTTGGCGCAGTAGCGCGCGCAAACCATTCGCAAAAGTTATACCTGCTTTGTTGTTAGTTTGAGTTTGGTTGATGCCTGGTATCTTGTATTCAATAGGATCTTCGATAGTAGATATATTAACATTTGGCTGGTTTAACATAGTTAAAATACTAAATAAACTAGTAGATTTACCACTACCAGTAGGCCCAGTGACTAAAACCATGCCATTTGGTTCAGTTATTGCTGACTGGATATCGGCCATTGCTTTGCCCCAATATCCCAAAGAATGCAGCGACACAGCTTGG
Source organism: uncultured Saccharimonas sp. (SeqCode) (assembly GCA_964498955.1). GTDB lineage: Bacteria > Patescibacteriota > Saccharimonadia > Saccharimonadales > Saccharimonadaceae > UBA1547. The sequence goes on from CAZCIE010000023.1 coordinate 1,677, forward strand.
TTAGATTCATCCAAAATACGCATTGCAATTTTTTCGCCGTCTGAAACTGGTAGGGTACTGACACGTAAGGCATATTGTTTATTTCCAATTTTTATTTTGAAACGACCATCTTGAGGGACTCGATGTTCATCAATTTTTAGATTGCTTAGAATTTTTATTCTACTTACTAATCCGTTTAGTACATTTAACGGTAGCTGGTTTGCTTCTTTAAGCATGCCGTCAATTCGGTAACGAATTTGAACGAATTTTTCTCGTGGCTCAATGTGAATATCACTGGCATGCAAACGAATTGCATATTCTAGTAATAAGTTTACAGTTTGGGCAATAGGCGAATCTTCAGCAAGCTCTTGGTCGACAACTTGATTAACATTTTCGGTACTTTCAGATCGTTGAATGTCAATGACTTCATTAAGTTGCTGGCTAACATTTTGTCGATATAATTCGAGTGTCGATAATATATTTTCGAGTGGTGCAATAAATATTTTAGTGTTTGTGCCAATTTGTTTTTCGATAAAATTTTCGGCCTGGATATCATCAGGGTCGTCCATGGCTAAGTAATTTACACCATCTTTAATATCGAAAAGAATTGCGTTATATTGTCTGGCTATTCGTTCAGGAATCTTGCTTAAAATATCATATTTTATATCACTCTGAACTAATTCGACGTACGGTATATTGGTGTATTCAGAAAAAGCTTTTGTTAGGGTTTTTTCATCAATAATTTCATTTGCGACCGCTGTATCTTGTAAAGTGCGATTTGAACGAGACGCCTCTTGTTTTAAGACGCTAATTTGCTCGGCAGTAGCCACACCACTGCGTTCGAGCAATTTTTCCATGGTAATATCTGAAATACGCATACTGCTTACGCTCTATTGTAAGCTACGGATGTAAAAAGTGCTATAGCCATTTAATTATAAGATGAAAATAAATGGTATAATGTTTAAGATGATTTTAGAATCAAATAGCGAACAAGAAACCAACAAAATAGGTGAAAAAATAGGCCAAATTCTTAAAGGGGGTCAGGTTATTGAGCTTGTCGGTGATGTTGGTTCAGGCAAGACAACCTTGACAAAAGCAATTGCTGTGGGTCTTGGGGTGAAAACTACTGTTTCTAGTCCTAGTTTTACAATATGTTGTAATTATAAATGTAGCGATAATTTGACTTTGGCACATTATGATTTTTATCGCCTAAGTGATGCAGGTATTATGGCTGATGAAATTCGAGAATCCATTAACAGGCGTGATGTTGTGACAGTTATTGAGTGGGGCGAAATTGTCGAAGATATTTTACCAAGTAATCGAATTACGATTAAAATTAGCGCTCTAGCAGAAGGCTCTCGAATTTTTGATATTTCTGACAATCTGGAATTAGTTATATGATTATGATGCTTGATACTTCGGGCGCCGTATGCAAATTGACATTCTGTGATGGCGATTGGCGATTTAATGATGCTTGGCAAGCCGATAGAGGCCTGGCGAAGGGTTTACTTGGTTATATTAGCAGCAAGCTGAGTGATAATGCCAAGACTTGGGATGATATTTCAGCAATCGGTATATTTGAGGGGCCAGGCAGCTTCACGGGACTTCGAATTGGCATTACTGTTGCAAACACTATCGCTGACGCTAATTCAATTCCCATTGTAGGTGGGCAAGGTGATGATTGGCAGTCTGAAGTCATTAGTAAATTGAATGCTGGAGTAAACGAAAAAATGATTTTACCTTTTTATGGTGGACCTGCTCATATTACGGCTCCAAAAAAATAACTTGCGCATTATAGGTAAAAAAGGCTATTATAGATACAGTCCATTTATGGATAAATACTGATTAATTTTTAAACCGACGCTTTAGGACTTTTTGGATTATTGTAAGATAGTTTTCTGGTAGGGATACCATTTGGGACTTGGCGCGGAAAGGATAAATATGATAATAGAAGTAATAATTGCCCTTATTGTTGGGTCAGCTATTGGAGTTGGTGGAACCTATGCCTATGATAAACGCCGCAGCACAGGTAGCAAGTTAAAATTAGAAAAAGAACTAGCAGCTGCAAAAACCAAAGCTAGCGAGATAATTTTAAAAGCCAAAGACGAGGCAATGGAGCTCGAAAACGAGCGACGTCGTGAGTTTAAAAAAACCGAAGCTCGCTTGGTTGAACGCGAGGGTTCACTTGATCGCAAAATGGACGAACTTGATAAACGTTCTGAAAAACTTCGTGTTAATGAAAAAGATGTCGAAGGACTTAAAAATGAAATTAGAGACATTCGAGTTAAACAGCAAGAAAAACTTGAAAAAATTGCAAAACTTTCCAAGACTGAAGCCGCTGAAAAACTAATGGAAATGACTGAAAAAAATATCAAGCAAGATATGATTGGTCTAATTAACAAATTGCAAAATGACGCCAAAGAAGATGCCGATGAATTAGCCCAGACAATACTTGTTACAGCAATGGAGCGAATGTCGTCAGAGGTTACGGCTGAACGTACGGTTACGTCAGTTAAATTAGTTGACGAAGAAATGAAAGGCCGAATTATTGGCAAAGAAGGTCGTAATATTCAATCATTGCAACGAGCAACTGGTGTTGACATTTTAGTTGATGACACTCCTGGAATGATTGTGCTAAGTTCGTTTGATCCAATCCGTCGTCAGGTTGCTAGAATCGCATTGGAACTGCTAATGAAAGACGGTCGCATTCATCCTGCCCGAATTGAAGAAGTTGTTGCCAAAGCCGAAACTGAAATTAACAAAGAAATTAATCGTGCAGGTGAAGACGCTGCGCGCGAAGTCGGTATTGTTGGTATTCCAAAAGAAATGTTGCGACTACTTGGTGAGCTAAAATACCGAACAAGTTATGGTCAAAATGTTTTGATGCATAGTGTCGAAATGGCTCACATGGCTGGTCAAATTGCTGAAGAAATTGGCGCTGATGTTCGAATCACAAAAACCGCTACTTTGTTGCATGATGTTGGCAAAGCCGTTACGCACAAAATGGAAGGTAAGCACCATCACCTAGGTGCCGAGTTGGCTCGCAAGTATGGAATGTCTGAAGAAGTTGCCTTGGCTATTGAGTCACATCATGACGACGTCGAAGCTACATCACCAGAGGCATTAATTGTTAGGGTTTGTGACGGCTTGTCCTCAACTCGTCCAGGTGCGCGCAATATTAGCGCTGAAAACTTTGTCGAACGTATGCGTGATTTAGAAAATGTTGCGCTTGGTTTTAGTGGAGTTGAAAAGGTTTATGCAATTAGCGCAGGACGTGAAGTCCGTGTTATCGTTCAGCCAAAAGCGATTGATGATTTAAGTGCTATCAAAATGGCTCGCGATATCGCAACCAAGATTGAAAGTACAATGCAGTATCCAGGCACAATCAAAGTGAACGTGATTCGCGAAACTCGTGCCATTGAATTTGCAAAATAGTTAAATAATTTATTTATTATGCTTGTGCTTCCTAGGGGGGCTTTATAATGGTAATTAACAATAATTATAATAATTCGAAAAGGTAAAATATGAAAAAACCAGTAAAAGCCAAATCAAAACTATTAAAATCAGTCGTTAAAAAGTCCATACCAAAGCGCAAGGTTGTCGCTAAGAAAGCGGTAACTACAAAAGAGCGACCAACTATAGCCAAAGAATTAGTTGGCAAAAAGAAGATACTTAAAATAAAAAGATTAGGCATTTTAGCGATTGTGTCTGGTGTTTTGGCTGTTGTTGTTTTGGTGGTTGTTGCATTTTCTGCTATCTCGCCATCACAGACAGCATCGGTCAGAAACAATTCTGTATTAGGGCTGTTCACCCTCTCTACTAGTAAGTTTTCTGCGCCACAAGGCCTAACTGCCACAACAACAGATTCGCATGTGACATTGTCATGGAAATCAGTTCCAAAAGCAGCCTTTTATTATATATACAGATCTAGTAGTTGGATTGGTGGTATGACTAAGATTGCATCTACTAAATATACTAATTACACTGACAATACTACAGTGCCATCAACAAGATATAGATACGCTGTTTCGGCATTCAACGGGTTTAGTGAAAGCGGCAGATCGTCGGCTAAATCAATCACGGCTTCTGCTAGAATAATGCCTGTCAAGCCAACAATTGTCGGTTATGATAGCGGTAGTAGTTCGCTTTTTGCTAGTGTTGTGTGGAATTATCAAGAGTATGCTACTGGATATTACCTATATTGTGATAATTGCATCAATAAGAAAATGATTGTTTCATCAGCCGAGTTATATACTGACAAAGAGTTTGGCGATTTAATGCATAAAGAGTTTGATGTAGTTGCGGGCACTGACTACGTAGCCTATGTATCAGCATACCGAACCATAAATGGTAAGACTACAGAAAGCGAAAAATCTACAGCAATTACTTTCAAGGGTGGTGTTGCAAAATACGTTTGGCCACCATCGATGCCAACAGGTTTAAAGTATAACGGTACAAGTAATGACAACACGATTGCTTCGTTTTTGTGGGATAAATCAGTCCCGCCTTATGACAGACCAGATACATTAACAGGCTATTATCTGTATTGCAATGGTTGTGCCACAAAGAGAATTAGCGTATCAAAGGATTCAATTATTGGTTCAACATACGGCCCTCAAATGTACGGTGAGTTTGATGTATTAGCTGGACGTAATTATTCAATTCAAGTTTCTGCGTACGGCACCATTGATTCGATAATTTATGAAAGTGCCAAATCTGTACCCTTAAGTTTTAATAGCACAACCACAAAGGTCACGGGACCACCAGTGCCACCATTAAACTTTCAGATTATGAATCTCACTGCGACAACAATTGTATTTCAGTTTAAATCGAGGCATAACGCCGGAGGCGGAGATTATCTTCATTGTGAACAATGCGCTGTGCAAAAGATGGAGATTAATTCAACCAACTTTACGCAAGCTGTTGGGTCAGATGGTTCCGCTCCTGACGGTACTGAGACGTGGGTTCTTTCTGGTCTGACACCTGGTATGCCTTATCATCTAGCGCTGTCATCATATAATGACTATGATGGAGTTAAAATGGAAAGCTTGTTGACCAGCTATAAGGATGTCGGCACCCTTCCATACTAATTATTCAAAAAGTTATAAAGTTTACGCTATAATAAGATTATGAATAACGTAATTGTTATTAAGGGACTGCATAAACACTTTGGCAAATTACATGCCGTAGACGGTATTGATATAGAAGTTGGCAAGGGTGAAATCTTTGGATTTTTAGGGCCAAACGGAGCTGGGAAAAGCACGACAATTCGTTGTATGATGGGTTTTATCAAACCGACCAAAGGTCAAGTATCGATACTTGGCCAAGACATTCTAACAGACTCAACTCAAGCGAAAAAGGATATTGGATATTTACCTGGCAACGTAAAATTATATGATAATTGGACTGGTTGGGATCATATACGATTTTTTGAAAGTGTCCGTGGTAAATCCAGCAATATAAATAATCTAATAAGTCGATTAGATTACAATCCAAATACTAAATTTAAACACCTTTCGTCTGGGAACAAGCAAAAGCTTGGGTTAATCTTGGCCTTGATGCATGATCCAAAATTGATTGTCATGGATGAACCTACGGTAGGTCTTGATCCGCTGTTGCAAAATGAAATTTACAAAATATTAC